>JAFSTA010000270.1 GCA_017450695.1 Kiritimatiellia bacterium
GTTCGCGGTCTGCCGCGGGGGTTCGCGGTCTGCCGCGGGGGTTCGCGGTCTGCCGCGGGGGTTCGGGTCTGCCGCGGGGGTTCGGGTCTGCCGCGGGGGTTCGCGGTCTGCCGCGGGGCTTCGCGGTCTGCCGCGGCGGTTCTTTGGTCTGCCGCGGGGGTTCGCGGTCTGCCGCGGGGGTTCGCGGTCTGTCGCGGGGGTTCGGGTCTGCCGCGGGGGTTCGGGGGTCTGCCCCCCGTTTCATTGCAAAAAAACCAGGAAGAGATTCCATGACTACAGAAAATGAAGGACAACAGCAGGTATCCGTACCCGCTGCACCAGTTCCCGTAACGGCCGCGCCTGAACACGCGGCAGATACGCCGCGTCCGCGTGGACGTAAACCGAACAAACAACGCAACGACACGCGGGGCATGAGTTTTTCTCACCCGGTGGCGCACGCGAAACCTCGTCGGGAACAGAAAGAGACCGACCCGGCGAAAACACAGCAGCAGTCTCCGCTTTCCGCTAAGCCGGGGCAGCAACGCCCTTCGCGCGGCGGCAAGGGGCGGAATCAACGCGGGAAGTCGCAGTTCCGAAACGCGCGTGGAAAGAAGCGCGAGATCAAGGGATTGCCTGAAGACCTCGGCGCGGGCGATAATGCGCCTGTCGAGACGAGCGGCATCATTCCCGAGAATGTCGATGTCGCCGTCGAGAACATCGCGGCCGATCTCGGTCGAAGCGCGGTGGTGAAGCCGGAGACCCCTGCAGAGGCGGTGCAACCTGCCGCCAGCACCGTCCCTGAGAGCCAGGTGGAACAGACGCCGCCGAAACCAGCCGAAGCCGCGCCGGAACCGGTCGCCGTTGCTCCCGCGCCAGTGCCCGCAGCTCCTGCTCCCGCGCCAACCGCCGCACCCGCACCGGGTGCGAAGGCCAAGAGGGCGAAACGGGAAGCGCGCGTGACGGAAGCGCCGGCGGCTACACCGCCAGTTGCCGAAGCCGAGAAGGAGAAGGCGCCGGTTCCGCAACCCCAGCCGCCGCAAGCGCAACCCCAGCCCCCAGCCGAGGCACAGCGCCCGCAGCCGCCTCAACCGAAAGAACCGCAGGTGCAGTCTCGTCCGCAGGTGCAACAACCGCAGCAACCACAACTGCAACCCCAGGCGCGACCGCAACAACCGCAGCCGCAGCAACAGCCGCGCAAGGTTCCGGAAGGAGGAGTACCCGCCTCTGAGGCGCCGCAGAATCCGAAGCAGTGGGCGCGTGGTCCGCAGGGCAATCCGATTGTCGAGGTCTATCGTCCGCCCGTGCCGCAGAACCTGCCTGAGATATTCCTGAAGGATCTGCAGAGCAAGACGGTGGTTGAGTTGCTGGCGTATCTGCCGAACCTCTCGGCGGAAGAGGCGAGCAACATCCAGAAGCACCAGATTATCGTGCAGATTATCCGCAACTACCTGCGGCAGGGTGGCATGGTGATCACCAGCGGCGTACTGGAAATCATGCCGGACGGCTATGGTTTCCTGCGTTCGCCCAAGAGCAACTACCTGCAATGCCCGGAGGACGTCTTCGTCTCGCCCTCGCAGGTGCGCCGCTTCGCGTTGCGTACCGGTGACCTCGTACAGGGAATCGTGCGCGAGCCACGCGACAAGGAACGCTTCTTCGCGTTGGCCCGCGTGGATACGGTGAACGGCAAACCGGCGGCGGAAGCGCGTCGTACCACGCACTTCGAAGATCTCACCCCGCTGTTCCCGACGCGCCGCATCCGTCTGGAGAGCAAGCCGGAAGAACTCTCCATGCGCATCATGGACATCTTCACCCCTGTCGGGTTCGGTCAGCGCGGTTTGATCGTCGCGCCGCCGCGCACGGGCAAGACGGTGCTGATGCAGAAGATGGCGAACGCCATCTCCGAGAACCATCCCGATGCGGTGCTGATCATCCTGTTGATCGACGAGCGTCCGGAGGAAGTGACCGATATGCAGCGCAACACCAAGGCGCAGGTGATCTCCTCCACCTTCGACGAAGCGCCGGAACGTCACATCCAGGTGGCGGAGATGGTGATCGAGATGGCGAAACGCCAGGTGGAGAACGGCAAGGACGTGGTGATTCTGCTGGACAGCATCACGCGTCTCGCCCGCGCCTACAACACCGTGCAGCCGCACAGCGGACGCGTCCTTACCGGCGGTGTCGATGCCAACGCCTTGCATAAGCCGAAACGCTTCTTCGGCGCGGCGCGCAACATCGAGAACGGCGGCAGCCTCACCATCATCTCCACCGCGCTGATCGAAACGGGAAGCCGCATGGACGAGGTGATCTTCGAGGAGTTCAAGGGAACGGGCAACATGGAGCTGAATCTCGACCGCGAGATCTCCGACAAGCGCATCTACCCGGCGATCAACATCGAGAAGTCCGGTACGCGCAAGGAAGAGTTGCTGCTCTACCCGGAGGAACTGAACCGCACTTGGATGCTGCGCCGTGCGCTGACGGGTGTGCCCAGCGTCGATGCGATCGAGATGGTTCTGCGCCGCATCAAGCCAACCAAGAGCAACGCCGAATTCCTGCTCGGGATCAAGGAGGGGTGAACCCCCGGGGGGCGGTGCCCCGGGGCTACGAGATTACGGGTGATGTTACGGGAGTTGCGGGGGCGGTGGCTAGAGTCCCCCAATCTCGTACCCCCGGCCACCGCGCCTCAATCTCGTAACCCCCTCAATCTCGTAGCCCTCCGGCCACCGCGCCTCAATCTCGTACCCCCCCCCGGCCACTGCGCCAATCTCGTAGCCCCCGGCCATTGCGCCGGGGGGACAAAGAAAGGAGACAACCAATGAAACAGTTTTTTAGAATCTGTGCGGCGACCGCGTTCGCCGTATGCTGCACCACCGCGTGCGCCGACGAGCTTGCCGATGCCTTGCACCAGCCGATGCTGCCGTCCGGACAGAACACGGCGTACACGACGATCTTCAACGAACTGGAGGAGCTGGACTCCCAAGCGGATGACGCCTGGCGGCAGCTCACCACGCTGGAGGCGTTCCGTTCGCGTCAGGCGCATCTGCGCGAACGGATGACGGCGGCGATCGGCGGTTTTCCGGAACGGACGCCGCTGAACCCGAAGATTGTCGCGACCATTCCGCGCAACGGCTACCGCATCGAGAAGATCCTGATGGAGAGTCAGCCGGGGCACTACCTGACCGGACTGCTCTACCTGCCGGATGAAGCGAAGTTCAAGCCGCCCTATCCCGCCGTGATCGTCACCTGCGGCCACAGTGACAACGGCAAGGGGTCCGGCACCTACCAGCGCATCTGCGTACAGGCGGCGCAGCGCGGCATCGCGACCTTCATTTACGATCCCGTCGAGCAGGGCGAGCGGATGCAACCGCCGGCATACGCCAATTGCAAGGGACACAACGCCATCGGAGTACTCTCCTCGCTCCTCGGCTGGAGCATGGCGCGATTCCGCATCTGGGACGGCATGCGCTGCCTGGACTACCTCGCCTCCCGTCCCGATATCCGGAGCGGCAAGCTCGGCGTGATGGGCAACAGCGGCGGTGGCACGATGACCTCCCTGATCATGGCGATGGACGACCGCGTACAGGCTGCCGCGCCATCCTGTTACCTCACCTCGTTGCGCGAGGTCTGCCGCTGGATGGGACCGCAGGACGCGGAACAGAACATCTTCGGCCAGCTCGCCTTCGGCTTGAACCACGCGGGCTACATCCTGCTCCGCGCGCCTTCTCCGGTAAGCGTCACCTGCACCTACAACGACATGTTCCCGAACTATGGGACGCGCGAGACCTACCGCGTCGTCCGTCGCGTCGCCGACCGCTTCGGCTGGGGCGAGCGCTTCGCGCTGGCGGATGTGCCGGGACCGCACGGTTGGCGCGAGAGTACGCGCGCCGCCTCCGTGCAGTGGATGGCGCACTGGCTGGGCGACAGCAAGGACGGTTTCCCGCTGGACATGGCGGCGAACCGCCGCTTGGATCTCGGCTTCTCCGAGAAGACCGCCGATTGCGGTCTTCCCAAACCCGACTATAACGTGACGCCCAACGGCAAGGTGAGCGAACTGCCCGGTTTCCGTTCCTGCTACGATCTGTTGGCGGACGAGCTGGACCGTGTGGAAAAGGTGCGAAACGGGAAGACGCTCAATGCGGCGGGGCTTGCCGCCGCCGCCCGTCGGTTGGCTGATATCCGTCCGCTCTCCGAATGCGGCGCGGTGACGGTTGAGATCGCGTCGAGTGGGACGAATGGTGTTCGGGTCATGCGCCTCGCCTTCGCCTATCCCTCCGGTCTGGCGATTCCCGCCGTGCTATGTGAGCCAGCCCAGGTGACGCAGTCGCCCGTGCTACTCGTCAACGACACGGTTCGCGCCGACGCGCAGAAACGCATGAGGGAGTTACTGGGCGAGGGGCATCCCGTGATGGTGGCCGATATCCACGGCGTTGGTGAGAACACCGGATTCCGTCATGCGTTCTATGGTGCGCCGAACAAGGATGAGGGAATCGCCGCGATGCTTTATCTCATGGGCAAGTCGTTGGTCGGGGTGAAGGCGGAGGACATTGTGGTCTGCGCGGACGCCCTCCAGAAACGCTATCAGAAGCCGGTGGCGTTGGAAGTCAGCGGCAACTCGGTCGTGCCCGGCGCCCATGCGTATGCCGTCGAGCGCGGGCTTTTTGCGGGCATCCAGACGGAAAACGCGCCGCTGGGCTGGGCCGCCGCGATCCGCGGCCGCGCGATCTACCGGTATGCCAACGCCGTCAACGGCGCCCTGCGCGAGTACGATTGGCCGGAGTTGTTAAAGTAGGAAAGGACGGGAGGCATACCTCCCGAACCCACAAGGAACGGGGAGGCATACTTCCCGAACTCACAAGGAGCGGGGAGGTATATCCCCCGAACCCACAATGCTGTGTACACTGTTGAAAGCCAAGCTGCATCACCTGCGGGTGACGCAAGCCGATAAAAACTACGAGGGAAGCCTGACGATCGATGAGGATCTGATGGACGCCGTCGGAATCGTCAACTACGAGAAGATTCTGGTGGCGGACTTGGAGAACGGGAATCGTCTGGAGACCTACGCGATCCGTGGCCCGCGTGGCAGTGGCGTCGCCTGCCTGAACGGTGCGGCCGCCTTTATGGGAAACATCGGCGACCGCCTGATCATCATGGCGTGGTGCCAGAAGGACGAAAGCGAGCTGGAGTTCCACCATCCCAAAGTCGTCCGGCTAGATGCCCAGAACCATATCGTGGCATCCGCCGTGTAGTGCGAAATTCCCTCGGCGCAGTGGCCGAGGGGCTACGATAAATCCGGCGCATTTGGTTTTCTGTGCCGGTTCTGTTATTGCACGGGGACCACGCGGAGTCCCTTGGCCGCGCTCGCGGTCACCTTGTAGCCGTCCGGGGCTTTTACGCGGAGGCGTAGCTCGTCGCCCTTGCGTTCCCACGAGAGCGTGAGCAACTGGTCGCCCACGGGGATCGTCGCCGCACAGGAAGTGAGCGGCACATCCGCGAAGGACAGTTCCACCTGACGGTTTACCGCGTCGATTTTGCGGACGCCCAGCACGTCGCGGTAGAGCACGCGCACCACGTGGCTGGCGAAACCGTGGCAGCAGCTCGCCACCGTGGTGTCGTTCTCCCACAGCGTGCCGGTCTTCTCCGCCATGCCGTAGAAGTACCCCTTCGTCTCGTCGAGGATCTGCGCGGAGAGTCCGGCGGCGGAGAGGATTTCGAGGCGCAGGTAGTTGCCGATGAAGGCGTTCGAGAAGGAGACCTTCTCCCACTTCTTCGTCTGCTTGCGCTTGGGGCCGAAGTCGTCGCGCATCCGTGCCCAGAGTTCGGGGTACCGTTCGGGTGTCGCCGTGCCGAAGAAGAAGGCGTAGTACTGGCAGGTCTCCGTACTCTCCGTATCCACCTTCAGGGAACCGTCGGGCTGGCGCAACGCGCGATCTACGAAGAACGTGCCGTTCCACGCCTGCTTGCGAATTGTCTCGCGGACTTGCTCCGCTTCCGCCGCCAGTTCCGGCAGCGCGTAGAGATGCGCCACGGCGTCCAGCGTCTTCGCCCAGGTCATGTTGGAGGGATAGTTCACATCCTGCACCAGACGGTTGCTGCGCGACCATTCGACGAAAACCCAGCGCGGAAGCTTCTCCAGCAGACCGTCCGAGTTCTTGTACCGTTTCAGGAAATCAACCAGCTTCAGGATGCGCGGGCGGAAGGCATCGACGAAGGCGCGGTCACCCGTGCGGGCGTAAAACTCCTCCAGCTCGATGACAAACCACATCGCCCAGTTGGGAATGAAGTTGCCGTCGGGGAAATCGCTCGGGTAACACATCGGCAACATGCCGTCCGCCACGCCGGGGAAGGCGGGAGGCAGGAGGAAGTTCTGCAGGAAGATTCGCTCCTCCTTGTCGTTCCCGGTGAGGTCCATCGAGACGCGCGAAGTGAAGAAAGCATCGCAGTTCCATCCGGCGCGTTCGCGTGTCGGGCAGTCCATGAACCCATCGACCGCGTTCTCGATGAAGGTCTGCCGAGCCGCCTCGAAGATACGGTTCAGTTGCGGGTCGGAACAGGTAAAGGTGGCGCGTTCCGTCTCGGGGTTGACGTATTCGCGCAGGTAGAGGTCATCCACTTGGCAGCTGCCGCCGCGCACGATGATCTTCCCGTAGCGGAAATTATAAGGCTCGAAGGCGTCCAGCCGGTAGGCACCCGGTTCCGTCAGCCGCCAGGCCACGACCGCGCAACAACCATAGCGGCTGATGTTGATGTCGTCCTTCGACAGGATTTCGTCGAAGGCGAAATAGACGGTCGCCGGTTGTTCGCAGCGGATCGACAGACCGGGGAATCCCGCGTCGTTGACACCGAAGTCGAAGATCGCGAACTCGTTGTCACGCAGCGTCAGCGGCCAGGCGGGCTTCGCGCCGATCGCCTTGCGGGAGACCGTTGCCGTCCGCAACACTTCGAAGCGCGGATTCCACGCCAGCTCCTGCTGCTTGTAGCCGTCGCAGTTCTCGCCGTTCACGCAGACCAGTCCGCGGTCGCCGTGGACCGCCGCCTTCTCGTCGTAGCGCGACACGCCGCGCGACACGACTGCCGTGACGGGGCGGATGGAGAATTTCGGAAGCGCGACGATACGCGGCAGAAGCGGCAGCTGTTTCTGCACGGCGAGCTTCGCGGGAGGTTCCGCGCCCTTGTTGAGACGCCAGTCGTGCGCCTTCGTGCCGTGTTCGTAGGCTTCGGAGAATGCGCGTTGGTAGGAGAACCGCTGTACCTTCTGCACACGATACGGCAGGACGCGTGCGGCGAAGGCGGTGCCGCCGTCCGTTCCCGTGGCGGCGAGTATGCGCCCGTTTGCAATCACCTCAGCCTGCAGGAACGACGGCTGGCGGATGGTGTAGAAACTGTTGCAATTGTACCCCGCGACCTCGATCGCCAGTACATTCTTGCCCGGCTTGACACGCGCGCCGAGCGGCCATTCATCGACGCGAACGAATCCGTGCGGGCCACGCGCGGGACCGTATGCGCAGAACTCGCCGTTCAAGAAGACACGGCACATCGTCGCGCCGGTGAAACGCAGCACGGCGTTCGCCGCGTCCGCGCCGTCGAACTCGGCGGTGAACCCCACCTGCAAGTTCCACTCCTTCTCCCGATTCTCCGGCCACACCGGTTTCGCGGCATCGAACTTCGGCGCGGCGACATCCGCGCAGACAATTCCGGCAAGACAACAACAGACAAGCAAACATTTCTTCAACATGACATCCTCCCTTGTGAGGGAGCCAGTATAACAAAACGGATGCGCCAGGTCAAAGCCTGTTCATCCGTAGATGGTGGTTCGGTGGTTGGGTGGTCGATTGCAGTCGATAGCTATCGATCCTTGAATACTGCCTTCTTCCCCGCCTCTCAGCTTTTCTTGACGGGGAAGAGGATCCAGCGCTTGTTGTACCAGAACCATTGTTCGGGTGTTTCCCGAATGGCGGCATCGACTTGCGACATCACCAGTTTCGTGATGCGTTCCGCCTCTTCCTCTTTCGGTTTCTCCGGATCGGGGTAGATGGTCGGCAGCTGGACGAACGTGTGGCGCGCCCAGCCTTCGCGTCGGAAGATCGCGGGGACGATGGGGACTTTCGCGCTGATCGCGAACATCGCCATGCCGCGCCCGACATTGGCCGTGCCGCCGAGGAAGGGAACGCTGAGATCGGGCGTCGGTACGCGGACGTCGGGGAGAATCGCCAACACACCACCCGTGTGAAGCCGTCGCAAAATCTGGAGCATGGTTCCGCGCCCGCGCTCCAGGACGGTCATGCCGTGTTGGCGCTGGCGGTTCATCCAGTCGTTGATCAATCCGTTGCGCTGGTGCGTCGCCACGCTGAACATCTGGACTCCGTAACGGCAGCACGCCCAGCCCGCCAGATCCCAATTCCCCATGTGCGGAACGGTCAGGACGACACCTTGGTAACGATCAATCAACTCGTGGACGGAGGGAATCTTGTCCTTGAATCCGGGTATGTGCTGATCCACCCACTTCTGGTCGATGCGGGCGGCGCGAAACATCTCGACGGCGTTGAACGCGGTGTTGCGAAGGGAAACCCAAGCGATTTGCTTCGCGCGCCGTGCGGTCATTTCGTCCCCGAAGACCTGCTGGATTCGACGCAATGTTTCCTTGCGCCGGAAGCGGACGACATGGAACGCGACCCGCGCGAGACACCAGGCGAGAAACAACGCCACGCGATACGGCAGGATGTTCAGGAATCCTCCGACAGCCCGCAACGCGACATACTCGACCCAATATTTGAACGGTACCTTCATGTGAAAACCAACACGCCACAATTTTGAAAAGGGAGGCTATCATACCAAACGTGAACCGAATTCGAAAGGTCAAAGTTGAAAAGACGCTTCGCGCCCGCCACCCGCTACCACCCGCCACCACCTATAAGCTCAAGGTGCGGTGGTTAGCCCGGGAGACGCGCTTGCTTGTCCTCCGTAGCCTTGCGCAAGATGGATCGCGTCCGCTGCGTAGCGACGGCGCCCTCGCCGTCGGCTTTCGGGGAAGCGGCACTCCTGCCGCTTCCCCGAACAATCCGCGACCGCTTGCAAAACGAGGCGGTAGGTCTTACGCAGAGGACGGGAGGGGCAACGTCCTCGTTGCCCGAATCGGGAGGGACGCGACTTGTCGCGTCCGCCGTAGTGGAACGCGAGCTTGCGCGTTCCTTTGTGGCGAGAAGCGACAAGAGTGTCGCTTCCCCGATTGGGCGTTCCCACTACACCCTCGTCTATAACCCTAAAAACCTCCGTTGATTTTTGTTTCAGCCGCAAAGAACGCAAAGAACGCATAGGAATGGCGCAAAAGGCCA
>JAFSTA010000271.1 GCA_017450695.1 Kiritimatiellia bacterium
GTGACGGGAAACTGAGACGGATTGACATTCGGACGGGGAATGTGGCGGGTGAGCTGGATTTCGAATCGCCGATTCCCGCCCAACCGGTTTTCTGCGACGGCCTCCTCTATGTTCAGACGCACGGCGGAGAGCTGATCGCGGTTGACGCGGAAGGGTGGACTGTCCGATGGCGGCGGACCGTTCAGTCGGGATCGGTTGCCGCGCCGTTCGTGACGGGAACGATTGTGGTTGCGAATCTAGCAGGAAAGACTTTTCCTGTCTTTGACCGCACGAGCGGCGAGCCGATTGGTTCTCTGGAAGCGGACGAACCGCTGACGCCCATTCAGACGGGCAGTGATTCGGTTCTCTACGGCGTGACATGCCGGGGTAAGCTTTACCGGTGGAATCGGGAGGGAAGCGTGTGGCGCCGAACCCTACTGGCCGATTTTCAGACCGACTGCCGTACGGCTTGCGTCCGGTATGGCAACCGGCTGCTGATCGCGGATGAGGGTGGTGGCCTGTTTTATTATTTGGAGGAAAACCGCGATGCGCCTTGAAGTCCGACAGCTGACCAAACGGTTCGAAACCGCCGGCGAGCGGATCGAACTTTTCAATGCATTCAACCTGGAGCTGGCCGCCGGCGAGGTCAAGGTGCTGATGGGACCTTCGGGAAGCGGCAAGACCACGCTCCTGAAAATGCTGTGCGGATTAGAGCCGCCCGACGGCGGGACAATCGATTATGACGGGAAGGATCTGTACGCGATGTCCGATGAAGCCCGCCGTACGTTTCGCCGGGCCAGCATCGGATTCGCAGACCAGGCAGCCTGTCTGCTCCCACAGCTTACCGCGCTTGAGAATGTCTTGCTGCCTGCCATCGGGGAACGGGAAGACCATCGTGAGACGGCACAGAAATGGCTGTCGCGGTTTGGGTTGGAGAAGCGACAGGACTTCTTCCCCGCACAGCTCTCCGGAGGTGAACGTCAGCGGGTCGCCCTCGCACGCGCATTGCTTCTCAACCCCGCTTTTCTCTTTCTTGACGAACCGACCTCCGCGCTCGATCCCAAGCGAAGCGACGCCTTATTCACCTGCATACAGGAGGCCAATCGCGAGGAGGGCGTTGCCGTGTTGCTCGCGACCCACAACACGCGTGCGCTGGACTTTTTCCCGACCCTTGTCCCCTTGGCTGCGCCATGACCTTCCTCCGGCTTTTCCGTCGCGATTGCGTGTACTACCGCAAACCTTTTTTGGCGTTGGCGGCGGGTGCGGCGCTCATCTCCGCCATCCTGACCGGCGCGCTGCTGATTGGCGACAGCGTGAGGGGTACGCTCCATGACCGGGTGAATCGCAACGCCGCCGTTTTGTCGGAACGGTTGATCTTCCCATTTCCGGTGGAGACGAGCCTCGCCGGGGGCGTTCTGCACGCGGAAGGGGTCATCACGCTCTCAGACCGCCTGACCACCAAGGTTCAGCTCTACGCGCATGCATCGGAAACGAATCTTCACGGACGCGACGCCCTGGCCAGTCCAGTCCTGGCCAAACGGCTGGGCCTCAAACCTGGCGACCGGATGAGCGTGCTCGTCGCAGCCCGTTCCGCGATCGCCAGCGAGAGTCTGATGGGGCGTCCCCCGAAGTTGAAACAGCTCCAGCTGCTTTTCCAAGGCGTCTGCACAAACAGCTATGCCGAAGTGGCGTTTGGCAACCCGCAGGAGGAGGTCTTGAATCTCCTCCTCCCACACGCCTTGCTCGCGGACGCGCTGGATGTTCGGCCAACCGCAGTCAATGAGGTGTGGCAACACGAACCGTCTCCGCCAGACGACGAGACCGTCTGGGCCCTCTCGCAACTCGTGATGGACACATGGGATGGTTCTCCCGTCTTGAAATCCTACGCCTTTTTCCTGCCGAAGCACGTGCGCGACCGCTTCCCTGCGGCGACAGCGGGGCTGTTCTCTTTTGCGGAATCGTTCTCGAACGAGGCGGCGCATGTGGACTACTGTTTCATCGGCACGTTTGAGAAGGGACCATTCGCCGTTGCGCGGGGAACTGCCGCGCTTGCCGACATGTTGCCGGAAACTTTTCCCTCGGGTGCCGAGTTGACCTACTACGTGACAGATGGCTACCGGAAAATCGTAACCCGTCGTCACACCTTTCCGACCGTGACAAAGATCGACGACCACGCGTTCGGGGAAGCGTTGCGTCCCGACATCCCCGGTCTGACCGATGTGGATGACTGTTCCCTTTGGGATGCGGGCATCCCGGTTGATTTCAAACGGGTGACAAAAGCAGACGAGGACTATTGGGACCGCTACCGGAGCAAGCCAAAACTCTATCTGAACTTTGAAGAGGCGCAAACGCTCTTCGGATTCGACACCTGCAATCTGCTTATTTTCCCCAAGGGGTCTGACCCGGATCAGCTCCGTCATGAAATCATTCAAGCGATGCGGTCGATGCCGGACCTTTACCGACGCGAGGCGGTAGCCGACACCCTTCGGCAGAAGATCGACAACGGCGTTTCCTTTGCGCCGCTTTTTCTCGGACTGAGCCTCTTTCTGATTGTCTCGGCGCTTTTGACGTTGGCGATGCTGCTCCGCCTTCATTGGCAAGACCGCGCCGAAAGTCTGGACGTTCTTCGGACCTATCTGACGGACCGCCGCCGGTTGAATCGCTTTCTTCAGTTGGAGATTCTTGCGGTCACGCTCCCCGGTGCCGCACTCGGTCTGCTGTTGGGATGCGGACTTTGTGCAATCCAGCTTCTTTTGCTGGAACGCGTGTGGAATGGAATCGTCAACATGGAACGGCTCACGTTCCATGCTCGACCGATCAGCTTCCTGATCGCATTTCTCGCGACTGTCTTGACCGGCTGGTTGATTACCCGTTGGTCGCTTCGGGAAAACGTCACGCGATGCCGATTCGCTCCGCTACGGTTGCACGCCTATCCTCGAACCCTGTGCCAACTCGCCTGGACATCCTTTTTGCGTAAACTCCCTGAACACCGTTTTTGCCTGATTCTGCTGGCGCTTGGCTTTCTTGGAACGTTGGGAGTTGGCGGATTCGGAATCAAGGCGCGGGGCGAAGACGGTTTCGGGCGGCGTTACGTCGCCGAGACGCAATTGTCCGTCGTTCCTTCCCATGACGCGCCTTTCCCCGACGGACTCCTTCCGATCCGCGTCCGGGAAGCGGATCGGGCGGATTGCGCAAACTTGCTGCAGGCCAGCCTTCCGACAGTCTATGGATGCAATCTCCATGACCTCACCGGTGAAACAAACTTCCTCAATGATCCCTTTGGCGCAGCTGTCGATGTCGGGTCGCTCCAGTGGATCATCAAGAAGAACGTCGGAGATAGCGTCTCCTATCCCGAAGGCGAGCTGAAGATCGAACGGCCCCTGAAAGCCTCGGTTTTCCAACGCGGTGTCCTGATTGACGAGGCTGCCTTCCAGACGCTTTTCCCGGATGTGCAAGGCGCCCGGTTTTTCCTCATCCGCGATGACGCCGCGCTGGCGGCGTGTCGGACGTATTTGGAACCGTATTGTCCGCACATCCGGTCGGTGGATGAGTTCATGGCGGAAGCGGAGGCGTTTCAGAATCGCTACCTTGCCATCTTCCTTCAACTAGGCATTCTCGGCTTCCTGCTGGGGCTGGGCGCGTTCCTCATTCTCATGTTCCGCAACAAGCAAGCGGCGCAACCGTATTTCCGCCTCCTTGAGATGATTGGATTCTCCCAAAAGGATACGAAGCGATTGTTCAAGCTGGAGAACCAGATTCTTTATCTCTCAGCTGCAATCCCGGCGCTACTGGTCCTGCTCCTCCTTGCCGTATTCGCGCCGATCCATCTCCCGACCGTCCTCATCGGCTGGGTTCTCCTCACCGCCGCAGGTCTTGTGGTCGTGGAGATGCGATAGCCGAATCTTTCGCCTGCGACGCAGCCTCGGCCATCAAGATCATCGGTTCCGGCAACGCCGGACGGGCGCGGAGATACAGGCCATGCTGAAGGAGACGGCGACGTTGGATGGCGAGTGGAGGGCTGTTTGTTGAAGGGGCGACGGCGGCGGAGAAGGCGGCGATACGGTTCTTCAAGGTGGTGGTGGTGGTGCAGTATGGCGGGCGGCGCGCTCGGTGATCGCGCCCTACCGCTTTGCGGCTCGCCGGGACGACTCGCCCCACCGGGCGGCGGTTTCGTCGAAATCGCCCTACCAGATTGCCGCGACAAGCGCGGCCGCTCCCGCAGCGGAGGCTTCTACTCCGTCTGAATTTGTGGTAAACTATACGCACACAGCCGGAGTGGTGGAATGGCAGACACCAGGGACTTAAAATCCCTTGCCAAGTCTTTGGCGTGCGGGTTCGAGTCCCGCCTCCGGCACCAGTAAATATGATCATCGATTTTCACACGCATAACTTCCCGGATGCCCTTGCGCCGCGCGCGATTGCGTCCATGGTGGAGAACCTCAGGCATAAATTCGTCCCGTTCGGCGACGGCACGCTCGCGTGCCAGCTTGCAGCAGCGAAAGCGGACGGCATCGACCGATGCGTGATGTGTCCCATCGCCACGAAGCCGTCTCAGGCGGACGTTATCCTGCGCACCGCTCTTGATATCCGCGACGGCGCGCAGGGCGAGGAGGCCGCCCGCGTCATCATCCCGCTTGCGTCCGTCCATCCTGCCGATCTGGAATTCAAGCTCAAACTTAAGGCGATTGCAGACGCTGGCATTCCCGGCATCAAACTGCATCCATACTACCAGGGGTTCCGCCTCGGCGATCCTTCAGTCTTTCCGTTCTTCGCCGCCGTTCGCGACCTGGGGCTTGTCGTCATCGTACACTGTGGCTTCGACCATGGATTCCCGGACGAACCGATGAGCTGCGGGCCTAAGGAGATAGCGGTGCTACTATCTTCCGTACCGGGGCTGGGTCCGCTTTTCGTGGCCGCGCACCTGGGCGGACACCTTGGTAGTCCGTCGGGTGCAACGGACATGCTGCTGGAGTCTGGCTGCCTAATCGACACGGCGTGCCTGGAGATGCTGCAGGATGCCCCGGAGCCTATCCGCATCATGGAGACATGGCCGACTGAGCGCGTCCTCTTTGGCACCGACTATCCTTGGAACCGTCAGCGGCGTCTTGTGGAATGGGTAAAGGCGCATCGTCCCGCCGCCGACTACGAGGCGATTTTCCACGAGAACGCCGAACGTATCCTCGGGGGTGGCCCGCTAAATTTATGCAGTTAAAGGCCGTAGGTGGCATCACGCGGCATCAAAGGCGACCTGCGCCAGGTCCTTGACGCGCCAGTTGTGGAACTCGTCGAGCCGCCCTGACTTGTAGAGCGCCCTGGCGACGTTCTGGCCCGTTTCGCATATTTTGATTTTTTTTTCGCAGATTGCGCTTGACTTTCCGCGAAAGGTCTTTAATAAGAGACCTATGATGAAAAAATAATGTCGGCTCCCTGTCCAGCGCGCGCATGTAGTCCCCAAGCGCCTCGATCTTCCCCTCCTTGCGGTCGCGCCCGCCGCCGAATGCCGACACCGTGGCAAGAGCCTCCGCGCGCTCGCACACTGCAAGCATCGCCGAGTAGGTGTACATCAAAGGTTCGTTGTACCCGCAATAGAAAAATGATATTTTTTTATACGGCATTTCTACCCCCGCCCGCGCTGTGGTATAATATCCCCCGCAGGAGAAAAACACGACAATGCAGATACCCTACACATACTGGAAGGAGCCTGACGGCTGGTTCGTCGGCTACTGGAACGACTACCCCGACTTCCCGAGGGGATTTGAACCCCTGACCTTTTGCCCCCCAATCGCCCCCGGTCCGACCATTTTTTCTAGACGGTACGGATGTCTGCGTACGCTTGGATAGGAAGGAATTGTAAGGATGAAGAGCGCTGAAAAAAGAAAAAGCGACCAGCTGCGTCCGATTGAATTCGTACGCGGCTTTACCAAGCACGCCGCCGGGAGCGTCCTCGTGAAGTGGGGCGATACGTGGGTGCTGTGTACTGCGAGCGTCGAGGACAAGGTACCGTCGTTCCTGCGCGATACTGGGCGCGGCTGGGTGACGGCCGAGTACTCGATGCTGCCATCGTCCACTGGCGGCGGACGCAAGGACCGCGATATCAAGAAACTGAAGCTGGACGCGCGTTCCGCGGAAATCCAGCGGCTCATAGGGCGCTCACTGCGCGCGGCGGTGGATACGTCCAAGATCGACGGGCTGCAGATCACGATCGACTGCGACGTGCTGCAGGCAGACGGCGGCACGCGGTGTGCGTCCATTACTGGCGGCATGCTCGCCCTAGAGGACGCCGTAAGGAAGCTTTTGGCGGACGGGGTCATCTCTGAAAGCCCTATCGTCCACCGCGTCGCCGCGGTGTCCGTGGGCGTCTGCGACGGCAAGCCGACGCTCGACCTCGACTATGCGCACGACTCTACGGCGGAAGTGGACCTTAACGTCGTCATGACCGACGACGGGCGCTATGTGGAACTCCAGGGCACGGCCGAGCACAATCCGTTCACGGAGGAATCGCTCGACGCCCTCCGCGCGCTTGCTCGAAAGGGACTTAGGAAAATCTTCAAGCTGATGGGAACTTGACTTAGGCATCGGTGAATGCAAGGATCAGGACATGGAAAAGGTTTACGCCGTTTCCGGAATTGACACAGGCATAGGAAAGACGGTGGCGACGGGCGCAATGGCCCGGACGCTCTCTGGAAAGGGCGTCGACGTCATAACCGTGAAAATGGTCCAGACCGGAAACGACGGCTTTTCGGAAGACCTTGAGGTGCATCGGGCCGCGTGCGGCGGCAGGCGTTTCCCTGAAGACGCGCAGGGCCTTACGGCTCCGCAGATTTTCCGTTTCCCGTCATCGCCTCTTCTGGCGGCGCGGCTGGAGGGACGGACTGTGGACCTGGCGCGGATATCCGAGGCCGTGAGCGCCTGCGCGGCGGAGCATGACCTGACGCTCGTGGAGACGGCAGGCGGACTCGACGTGCCGCTTACTGAAGAGGTGTTGACGGCTGACTTCGTCGCCGAGAGGCAATGGCCGCTCATACTTGTTACCTGTGGCCGGCTCGGCGCCATAAATCATGCGCTGCTCTCGCTGGACGCCGCGAAAATGCGTGGCATCAGAGTCGTAGGCGTTGTACACAACACGCATTTTTCCACCGATCCGCGTCTCGACGCCGATGCGCGAGATGCCATCCTGCGCCACCTCGGGAAGCTCGACTACCCGCAGGTTCTCGTGTCGCTTCCGTCCGTCGGCACCGACTGCGCGGCCGAGGCGGATTTTACGGGGCTGTTCGCATGACGCCGCTAGAATACGACCGCGCGTTCATCTGGCATCCCTACGCCTCGTTGAAGGATGCCCCGCCCGTGCGGATGGCACGCGCCGCGTCCGGCGTGGAAATCGAGCTTGAGGACGGGCACCGCCTTGTCGACGCGGTGTCGTCCTGGTGGTGCGTCGCCCACGGACACAACCATCCCGCGATTGTAGAGGCAATCCGCCGCCAGAGCGAGAAGATGTGCCACGTGATGTTTGGGGGATTCACGCACGAGCCGGCGGTCGTTCTTGCGGAGAAGCTCGCCTCGTTCGCGCCTCCTGGCCTCGACCGCGTCTTCTTTGCCGACTCCGGTTCAATCTCCGTGGAGGTGGCCGCCAAGATGGCGATCCAGTACCAGACGGCGCTCGGCCATCCCGAACGTCGACGCATCCTCGCGCTGAAGGGCGGCTACCATGGCGATACTTCGCTATGTATGGCGCTTTCGGATCCGGACGGGATGCACACGCTCTTCAAAGGGATAATGACGAGCCATTTCTTCGCGGATAAGCCGTCGTGTCCGTTTGGAGGCGAGTGGGTTCTGTCGTGTGCGCGGTCGCTTGCCAATGCAATCGACGAACACGGCGCGGAAATCGCCGCGATAGTGTGCGAACCAGTGTTCCAGGCCGCCAATGCGATGAACTTCTACCATCCGCAGTATCTCCGCGAGATGCGGAGGCTGTGCGACGAGTGCGGCGCGCTGCTGATATTCGACGAGATTGCGGCAGGCTTCCACCGTACAGGCCCTCGCTGGGCGCAGGACCACGCCTCGGTCACACCCGACATAATGACCGTAGGCAAGGCGCTCACAGGCGGGCACATGACGCTCGCCGCAACGCTTGCCTCCGCAAGGGTTGCGGACACGATCTCTAACGGACGTCCTTCGGCCTTCATGCACGGTCCCACGTACATGGCCAATCCGCTTGCCTGTGCGGCGGCATGTGCCTCGCTAGACCTCTTCGCCGCGTCCAACTACGCGGCCAACGTGAAGCGGATTGAGGACGCCTTCGCCAAGCGTCTCATGCCGCTCAAGTCCCATCCGAACATAGTTGATGTGCGCGTTCTCGGCGCTGCGGCCGTCGTGGAGGTTGAACGCCTTCCGTCGCAGGCGGATATTTCTGATGTCATCGACACCCACAACGTATGGCTTCGGCCATTCTGCAATTTCATCTACGCGATGCCGCCGCTCATCTCGGATGAGCACACCATCGACCGCATCGCGCTTGCAATCTCGGATCTGGCAGGCCGACCTCCGGGTTGTGCTCCGTCCGATCCTGATTTCCATGAATGATCCATGCCTTTCGGACCGTTTCCGCGGGCCCTACCAGGCTTTCATTTTCGGCTGTCATTTTCGGCTTGCGGACGAGGGGGGAATTATGGTATTATGCTATCAATTCAACTGGACAAGGATTAGCCTTCAACGGTTTGAACGAGGATAAAGCCATGGAAAAAGTTATTTGCAGCATCCGTAGAGGATTGGTGGCGGCTTTTGTAGTCGCTACAAGCGCGACACTCCCGCTGTTTGCCGATACCTGGTTTGACGCTGGGATTCCGTCGTATACTTCGTGGCCCGACGACGACAGCGCATACGAGGTGCCGGGCGTGGGCGTATGGACGAACACGGCCAGCGCGGAACTTGATAGCTCTGCTGGGCAGACGTGGCTGTCCGTGTTCGCCGAAGATGTCACTCCGCTCCTGTTCATGCCGCTGCAGACGCGGTCGATCGCGTCGGACGAGCCGACGATGGTGTTCAACGTGAAGTTCACCGAAGGCACGTCCCCGCTCATTGCGGACCAGACGATCAAGGGCTCCGTGACAGTCGTCGAGAAGGGCGAGGGTTCCGTTTACATGGGCATCATGAAGGACCCGGACGGCACGACCAACATTTGGCGCGAGCTGTCAGGCGTGACGCCCGACCTCGCCAACGCGGTTGAGCTGAGGGTGTCCCTGCGCACCTACAACGGCGAGCGGCAGGTGAGGTACGCGGTCGGCAACACGGTTCTCACCTCGCCGTACGGCGAATGGGCGCCCACGGCCTACACCGGCTCCTCAGACGACGTGACGTCCGCCGGCATGGTGGGCAACGGCGACCTCTTCAACCTCGCGGCGGAGACCGTCGTCGTTCGTGTCAAGTCCCCGCTCACGATTCCCGACATCGACGGCATGAGCGTCGTCTCGGTCAAGGTGGA
>JAFSTA010000272.1 GCA_017450695.1 Kiritimatiellia bacterium
CGGGGAGGCGAAGCGCGTCCACCGTCACGTCGGAGGCGACGGCGATCGTCGCCGCGGCGGGGACGAGCAGCGTCTCGCCGGCGGCGGAAATGTCGGAAAGCGTCGGCGACCAGTTGGCCGCGTCGGCGAGGCTCGCGCCGTCCGCGCCCGCCCAGGCGTGTTCGGACATCACGGGACCGGCGGTGAACGTGCCGGTACCGTTGTTCACAAGAAATCCAGCTTCGCCCCCGATGTCGTAGATGCCGAGCGTGCCGTCGGACGTGCGCCGCGCCGCCACGAACTCGCAGCGCACCGTGCCGTCCACCTTCGTCACCTTGAAGGAGTGGAAGCGGAACTGGCCGGCGTTGCCGAGCGACGAGCCGTTCGAGTGGGACTTGAAGAGGAAGATGTTGGCGGTCGGGTCAAAATCGCCCTCCGGCATCGTGCCGCCGTCGATGCCGTTGACGTCGGCGACGCAGGTGGCGTAGTTCGCCCGCACGGTGTACTCCGGCCCTGCCGCGGGGGTGACCTTGGTTCCGTTGTTGCCGGTGTTGCGGTCGAAGCGAAGCTTGGACTTGTAGAGGAAACAGGTGAGCGTTTTTTCGCCTTGGCCTTTGCGCGAGCACCAGAGGCACTGCGTGCCGTCGGTGGTCGTGAAGCGCATCTTCATCTCGAACGTGTCGGTGCATTCCGGCACCACGCCGGTGTCGATGTGCTGCGTACCGCTCGCCTCGATGTAGTCGAGTCGCTCGTAGCCCGACGGCAACGTCCCGGCGTCCAGCGAAAGGACGGCGGTGAGGGTGGACAGGGAAATAAGGGAACGAAAGATTCTCTTCATGGTATGATTTCCTTTCACTCAGGTAGGATGCTCACGCGAATAAACACATGATTTGTGTTACCTTACCATTACCCCCCCTGTAAGTCAAGCGCGAAACGCAGAGACTCCCCCGATTGGGCGCATCTCCGTTCCCCCCATGTTTGAGTGGAATTTGGCAACAATCACAGACAACTTCGTTCCGTCGCTCCTTCAGGGCTTTCCTCAACCGCCGCAGGAGACCGCTTTCGTAGGGGTATGCGACACGCGACATGTGACATGGACGGCTGCCACCGAATCACCACCTAACCAGCTACACCCACCGGCTTCTCAGTCTCTCAGCTTCCCCGCTTCTCAGCTGGCACTACGCGCCACCACCTAACCACGAGGTCACCTCTTGCTGCCCATCGGTTTGGCTTGACAGGTGGTGAAGAAGAGGCTATACTGATTCCGTTATTGATAATTGGGCATCTGAATCAGGAATCGGAGAATCAGCATGAGAAAGTTTGTTTTCGGGTTTGCGTTTGGCATGGCGATGAGCGGATTCGCCGCGCTGGTGGACGGCACGGCGTACACGCTGGGTGTCGGCGAGACCGACGCGTTTACGGGTACGGCGGCAATCCCCCAGTTCACGGTTGACGGGGCGTTCACGATCGGCGCGGACTCCACGCTGACGATTTCCCCAGCGACGGACAAGACGAGCCTCCTCGCTACCGGCGCAGGAATCTCCGCAACGCTGAATCTGGAAGCGGGGGCGACGCTGGATATCCAGGCATACAACAAGAGCAATTCGAATCAGGCGCTCGCGCTGGGTAATCTGGGCGGAACCGGGACGGTCAACGTTGCGAACGGCGCGTTGCTGAAGTCGGTCCAGCGCATCCGCGTGGGGTGCAACGGTAGCAGTGCGGAGCAGCGTGTGCTTCCTTCCCTCGGCGTCATCAACCTAGGGGGGACGTTGGAGTGTGTCTATCTGGAATTGGCGGCTTACTTCCCGAACGACGCCACGACAATGGCCAACACCAATCTTTATCTGCGCCCGGCCGTGATCAATCTGCTTCCGGGGGGAATCCTGAAACCGACCTCCATTTCGGTGAACGATGCCGCGGTCGGTACGCTGAATCTGCAGGGCGGCACCTGACAGTTCGTGAACGCTTCCTCCGGTATCTTCGGCGGCGGGAACGGGTTGATGGAGATCAATTTCGTGGACGGCACTACGAACTACTTGGACACGGGTGCCAACAACGTTACCTTCAGTACCACGAAACGGACCCACATTTCCGGGACCGGAACGCTCGTGAAGCAGGGGTCCGGCAAGCTTGAGTTGCATGCCACCATGAATCTGTTCACAGGTCCGGTCCGCGTGGAGGCCGGTTCATTTTTCCTGGGCGTTCCGCTGGCTGCGGAACAGACGGTGTATGTCTGTTCCGGCGCCTCGTTCCTACCGGCGGTCCCCGATGACATGATGAAGGTCACGTATGAAAATGAGAGCGAAAGGCCGGCTGTGAATCCGCTCTATACCATCAACGGGGACATCTCTGGCGGCGTTGACCTCCTGGGCTACAATGGCACGTATTACACGGACCGCCTCGGCGGTTCGACCGTTGGCAACTCGCCTCGGTTGGAAGGCACGGTGACGCACTCGGCGGTTTCAATCGAATCTCCGTTCCATCTGGTCGGGCAGTCTTCCACCGGATATCTTTCCCTGTCGAATACAGGGCTGGAACAGGTCCCGTTGGCGATTGACGGTCCCGGCAAATTCTTGTTTGTCGGCGACCGTGAACTCTTCTCGGAGGACAATGACCAGATCCAGCTCAACAACGGCGGCGAGTATAGCCAAGGAACCAACCTGCGTCTCTTCTCCACCAACGGAACCCCCTACCGGGTGGAGGGCGGACGGCTCTCGTCCCAAGCAATCTGGGTGGGTGACAACGGGACCAACGGTTCGGTGATCGTCACCAACGGTTCGCTCTATGCCGGCACCAGTCTCGACATCGGCGGGAACAGCGGTACGGAACGCTTCTTCACCACGGCTGACGTCGAGGTTTGGAAGGACGGCCTGTTGCACAGCGGCGATATGGTTCGTTTCTCGCGGACAAGCCTGAACGACGGTTCTCGCCGGGGGGAAATCAACAGCCGTCTCACCATCCACGACGGCGGAAAGGTGCGGGGGAAAATCTACGCGAACGACGATCCCGGCGTGCAGATCCGGTTCGATGGCGGCGAACTGGAGCCGGTTCCTGCGCAAACCTACGTGATCGAGTCTCAGCAGTACAGCTCCTTCGAGGTGAGCGCACCGACTGGGAAGAGCATCATCATCGACTCGCCCGCCTCGGCGACCAACACGCTGGCGCAAAGTGCGAACAATCCAATCCATCTGACCGGCGCCGGCGGCTTCATCAAACGCGGGAAAGGGTGGCTGAAAATCGGAAACGCAAACGCACTGGACATGGATTATGCGGGTGACACCGTGCTGGAGGCAGGACGGACAAGCCTGTTGGGTGATCATCTCCTGCCCTTCGGAACCGGAAAAGGGATCCTCCACGTCATGAGCGGTGCGACGCTGGATTTGAACGGCAAGACCCTGACCGTGAACGACATCTCTTTCAACTCCCCATCCCTCACCAATCAGGCGACCGGCACGGCGGAGCTGATTCTCGGTGCCGACGACCGCAATTTCTCCGCCTTGTTTGAGATACCGGACAATATCGCGCTGGGCAAAACCGGCATGGGTACGATGGACGTGGCGACTTCAGGCGGTGCGGGCCTTACCGTCTATCAGGGTACGGCACGCCTCTCGTGCCACGCCTACAGCCACTACCGTTTCAAGGTGGAATTGGTTTACGGACCGTCCGCCAACTCGATGCAGATCAGCGAATTCAAACTCCTCTGCGACGGAACGGACGTGACGCGCCCCTACCAGAACGTCAGCCGTTCAGGGACCGGGAAGGCTTCTCCCGCAGGGAATCCCCCGACCCAAATGCCGGAAACCCCCGTCTCGGCGGTGGACGGTACCTTGACCACCAAGTTCCTGGACTTCAACGGCGCGCGTGACAATAGCGGGTCGGACACGCTCCGCGACCAGTGCTGGCTGCAGCTCGACTACGCGGAGCCAATCCGCGTGACGCACTACACATGGGCCACCGCGAACGACCAGTACGATAACGGCACCACTTGCAGGAATCCGATGGACTGGCGTCTCCAGGGAAGCGTGGACGGTACGACTTGGGTCGATCTGGACGTTCAGCGCGGCTTCTCCACCCACGCAGGGAAACAGGCGTGGATTGAGAAAACCTTTGATGCCGGCTCCGCCAACACATTGGCGAATACGACGGTCAAGGTCTTCGAGGGCGCTTCTCTGATTCTGGATGACGGTTCCTTCACGGCCGGCGGCAATATCCTCGGTTCCGTTATCCTGACGAACGACGCGTCTCTTGCGTTCAGTCCGGCTGGAGGGGCAACCGTCAGTGGTAGCGGTCCGTTGTCAGGAAACGGTTCGCTCGTGATGAACGGCGAAGGCAAACTTGTCCTCTCCGGAACGAACAGTCTCACGGGGGATCTTGTCGTGAACAGCGGTACGGTTGAGATCAACCCCACTCCGAAATGGTTCCGCATGACAATCCGCAAGACCAATTCCAGCGGAGATGCCGCCATGCAGTTCTCCGAGTTCAAGCTCTTCGATGCGGACGGGAACCGCCAGAACCTGAACCTTACGGAAATGACGGCGGGGACAGATCCCGTCTCCATGCAGCCGGGAACATTCTGTACGCCTGCCACGTATGCCTGCGGAAACGGGGAGACTGTGGGCAAATTGTTCGACGCCAACACGGGAACGAAATGGTGCGCCACAGGAGTTGCGGGGTTGAAGACAGGCGATCCGAGTGTCTGGCGGACTTTCACCATGCGTTTGGCGGACAACGCAACCCCGGTCATCTCTTACCAGTTGACCACGGCCAATGATCATCCGGAGCGCTCGCCCTCGTCCTGGCTACTGGAGGCCAGCACGGACGGCATGAACTGGTTCGTTGCCGATGATCGGACGAACGTGCCGTATCCTGCGACGACCTTCACGGACTTCAACGGCGGAACCCCGTTCGCATTGCAGCAGTCCGAGGTGGGAGCCGTTCTGGGCGCGGAGATGACCGTGTCGGTGGCAACGAACGCTACGCTGAACGTGCTTTCCGCCTCCGAGCAGGTAGCCGCGTTGCGGGTCGATTGCCAAGCCGGCGGCGGCACGATCTCCCTGCTGAACTGCGCACCGAACGGCGCGTTGTACCTGACCGGAACAACGCCTCCGGCTAGAAACGGGTATGCCGTGCCGCTCATGATCGGACAGACGCTGAACGCCAACAACATCAAGAACTGGACGATCTATTTCAACGGAGAACAACTCGCCGGTGCCGGTCTCCAGATCGTCAACAACCAGATTGTCCTGAACGCCAAAGGTCTAATCATGATGATCCGGTAAGCGGCGGGCTACCCCCTCATCGAAGCGGCACGGGCATCGGTCATGGTCATGCCGTAGGCCGCCTTGAAGAGGCGCTTGAGCTGGCTCTCGGAACGGAAATGGTACAGCGTGCCGATCTCCGAGATGGAGAGCGCTGTCGTGCGCAGGAGCCGCCGCACGTTCTCCAGTTGCGCGGCATGGATCGCGGAGAGAACCGTCCGCCCCGTCACCTCGCGGAAACGTAGGTCGAGAAGCCGCCGCGAAACCTTAAGGTGCCGGGCTACATCGCCCACGTGGATGTTCTCGCCCACATGGTCGCGGATGAAGTTCTCGGCACGGAGCACCATGAGTCCTGTCGTGCTGGACGGCGCGGTCGATTCGCGCACGACAATCGAACTGACCGGACTCTGGACATGCCGCCGCGGCTTCGTCCCGCCCGTCTCCTGCTCACGCAGGATCGCATCCATGCTTTCTGCGGCCAAGAACCCAGACCGCTCGAAATCCGGCTGGATGCTCGACAGCGTGGGCGACATGTGGGTGCAGAGAATCCATTCGTTGTCCACGCCCAGCACGGCCACGTCATTCGGCACGCGGATGCCGTGCGCGGAGAGGGCGCTGATGAACGTCCGCGCGAGCTCGTCGCAGACGGCCATGACGGCGGCCGGACGGTGGAGGCGTTCCGCCCAGTCGCACATCGTGCGGTGGAGCGCCGGGGTGCGGAGTTCGTCCCGGCGGACGCGAAGGGCTTCGCAGGTCAGCTGTTTCTCCTCAAGCGTCTTGGCGAAACTTTCGACACGCCGCTCCGACCAGTTGCAGGTCGCCTCGAACCCCAACACGCCATACGCCGCGTAGTTGTATCTCGCGAGGAAATGCTCCGCGCCGCGCCGTCCGATCTCGCAGGAGTCGATGTCGATGAACGCGACGTGACGCATTCCTTTAAAGAGGTCAGGGTGCGCGGTGTCGAGTGCCACGCAGGGAATGCCGAGCCGACGGATAGCGGAAACCGCGTCGTCGTGTACGTCGTAGTCGATGATCACGCCGTCGAGTCCCCAACGCGCCTCGTTCTCCAGGGTTGGCAGATCAAGCCCCTGACGGACAAGGCGGATCTCCCATTTCCTCCGCCTTCGCGCGAGGTAGTGGAGAATCCCCATGTAGTAATCTCGCCCGTTCTGGTAGGCGAGCGACAGGGCGATCAGGATGGACGGCGTCTTCTTTTTCATGGCGGCAGGATAATCGCTTTGCATGGCGCCGTTCCGCCATGCTGACAGGGGAGAATGGACCGGCATCCGGACAGTCGTCACGGGCAAGCCCCCCTGTCTGATGCGTGGTATTGTAGCAAACCCGACCGTGTATTTCAATCGAAATTCCTCGTGGCCATAGGGCGTATCAGCGCAGCATGCACGCATCATTCAACCACCTAACCACTTGCCGAAGGGATTGGGGAGACAACAGGGATAACTTCGAGAACAACTTCAATCTGGACGGCTCGCAACCGCGAGCCGGATGAGAACCGTCGCGCGGTTGCGCGAC
>JAFSTA010000273.1 GCA_017450695.1 Kiritimatiellia bacterium
CATATACACGTTGCCGACAACACCGTTCGTGGAGAAGGGAAAGTCCAGGGGCGGAAGCGACCATTCCTTCAAGGGACAGGGGTAAGGCTCGGCGGTCTTCCCCTTCCACTCGTCAAACCGGTATTCCTTGGCTGTCATCTTGAAAAGCGGCCCCTCGGGGTGGGTTTCCCAATCCAGGGCCGTCGAACGGCATGCAGCCATGACAACACACGCGCAAACGCACACAATCCGTCTCATTTCACCTGCCTCCTTGCCTTAAGATCCGGTCTCGCCTGGCACCTGTCGTATCCATGCTGTCCCGGTACGCAAAGCCGTTCCCGATAAACAAATGGACTTCCCTCGTCGCCGTCGCTGAACATGACACCGACGGGGAGTTCCGCCCGGAATGAATCCGTGGGGGTCGCGGCTCCGTTGTACCGCAGGCAGGCGTCGAAAACCAAATCGCCATCCCCGCAGTCTCCCGTCCAGGCAACGCGATGGACGTTAAATCCCGATAGCGACATTTGACGGATCGAATAACCTATCGGGATCGTCATTCGCATGGTTCAGTCTTCGTCGGATGCGTCGGGATCCTTGAGCTTGATGCCGACATCCTTCATGGTGATCGTCATCAGCTGCTCCTTCGTCGGGTTCTGAATCTCCACCACGCGGAGCGACTGCCGCTCGACCGTCTTTTCAAAGAGGTTACGCACCCAGCGTCCGTTACCGAAATTCTTGTCGCGGTTCTCCGTCCTGATGCCGATGAACGCGTTTAGGTAATGCTCCACGTCTTTCGACAGGATGTATTTGTTCTTCTTCGCCGTCTGCCGGAAGATCGTCGCGAGGTCGGACGTCGAGAAATCCGGGAAAAAGAGTTCTCGGTTGAAGCGGCTCTGCAAACCGGAGTTGACCGCGAAGAACCGCTTCATCTCGTCCTTGTACCCCGCGATGATCACGACCATGCGGCCGCGTTCGTCCTCCATGCGCTTCAGCAGGGTCGCGATCGCCTCGGCGCCGTAGGTATCGTTCTGCCCCTGATTGAGGGTATACGCCTCGTCGATGAAGAGGATACCTCCGACGGCGGAGTCGATGAGTTTGTTCGTCTTGAGCGCGGTCTGTCCCGCGTAGGCGGCGACAAGTCCCGAACGGTCCGTCTCGACGAGATGCCCCCTGTCCAGAATACCGAGTGCGCGGAAAGCCTTCGCGAGGATGCGCGCGACGGTCGTCTTTCCCGTGCCGGGGTTTCCGGTGAAGACGAAGTTGTAGCTCATCGTCGCCGCCTCCACGCCCTGCGCCTCGCGCAACTTGTTCGCGCGGCAGGTTGCGACGAGCCGCCTCACCTCGTCCTTCACGTTTTTCATTCCGGTCAACCCGTCCAGTTCGCCAAGCACCTCCTCAATGGTCGGCGCACGGGTATCCGCCACTTTCTCGCCAAGTCCGAGGTCCGCCAGTTCCAGCGTCGTCACGGCATCTCCGTCCAACGTCCCCGCTTCGGCGAGACGGTTCGCCTGCCGCCCCGTCGCATCCTCGAAGAGCTGCCGCACGAAACGCGCGTTGCCGAAGTTCTTGTCGCGACGGCGCGTCAACCGCTTCATCGCGTCATCTAACCCCGCATCCAACTCCGCCGAGAGCTTGTACTTGTTTTTCTTCACGATGGAACGGAAGATTTTCGCCAGTTCCGACGCGGTGTAGTCGGCAAACTCGATCTTGATGCCGAAGCGGCTGGAAAGCCCCGAGTTCGCGCCGAGGAAATCGCGCATCTCATCGGTGTATCCGGCGGCGATGACGATCAGCTTGCCCCGTTCATCCTCCATGCGCTTGAGGAGCGTCGCGATCGCCTCCTTCCCGTAGTCATCGCTGTCGGAGGAGTAAAGCTGATACGCCTCATCCACGAACAGGATTCCGCCCGGCGCTTTCTCGGAGGCGGCGCGGCGTTCCGCCACCGTCATGTCACATTCCTTACCCGAAGAGTCATGTTTCACCGGGATGCCGACCGCCTCGTCAATCTTCGCGTTCGTTTTGATAGCGGTCTCGCCCATGTAGCGACCAACCAGACCGGAACGATCCACCTCGACAAAGTTGTCGCTCTTGACGATTCCGAGCGCGCGGAAAATACGCGCAATGAGACGCGCCACGGTCGTCTTGCCCGTACCGGGATTGCCCGTGAAGACCATGTGCAGCGACCGCGAGGGGACCGGCATTCCCATCGCGCGCTGAGCTGCGGCGACCTTCTCCTTGTTGACGATTGTCTTCACCTCCGCCTTCACGCCCTCCAAGCCGACCAGCTCATCGAGTTCCGCGAGGGCTTTTGCGAGTTCCGCCTCGGCGTCGTACGGCGCATCCGCAGGAGACGCCTGAGATTTCGTACCGTTTTCGGTTGTGGATTGTTGCACCTTCGGTTTCTCCGCCCCCGGATCATCCTTTTTCTTGTCCGGCAAGAAAAACCCGATGACCACCATGACGATAGCCATGATCACGCACACCACGATCGTCTTTCCTATGAACTTCAAGGCATCCATCAAAAAATCCAGCATATCCCAATCCTCTTCTCCTGCATGATCGTTCCCACCGATGGCGACGGATCGCGCATTCCAACCGCGATGCCACCGGATAGCCATACTTGCATCGCCAAAAGAATACCAAACTCCAGCCCGGATATTCAAGTTCAAGTTGAACCTAACTGGTAGGCAGGTGTTAGCCCCCCGCTCACGCCATGCGCGAGTGATTCAATTCGGATGACTTCTCCGATTGTTCACAATTGGCACAATTGTCATCATTGTCACAAATACAAATTGAAATGGCATTGTGATTTGTGACATGGTTGTCATTTGTGAACATTTGTGATTTGTGAACAATGAAGTTATAGACGAGCTGATAGGTGGTAGCGGGTGGCGGGTGTCGCTGCTGTGAAGCGGAGAAGCCGAGAAGAAAGCAGCAGGTTATTAGGAGCAACCGGTATTCTGGACTCCCAGATGCTGACAGCTACCCGACCTCCCGCCATTTCTGATTGAAGGCGACGAGGAGACTTGCTAGAATAACTTCTGCAACGAGGGACGATTTCGCCTCCCCGGCAACCATGCGAAAGGATTGACGACAATGAAGAAATGGATAGCCTTGGCTTGTGCGTGCGCCGCGTCTGCGGTGTTCAGCGCACCGGAAAAGATCATTTTCGATACGGACATGTACACCGACTTCGATGATGTCGGCGCGTTGGCGACGCTCCATGCGTTGGCGGACGCGGGCGAATGCGAGATTCTCGGTACGATCGCCAGCACACGCGGCGCCCCGTCGATCGGCATGGTCGAGATTATCAACGACTTCTACGGTCGCCCGAACCTGCCCGTGGGCGTAAACAAGGAACTGGGGGTCGGGCCCTACACCAAGCCGCAGAAGTCCTACGACATCTACCTCGACATGGTGAAAAAACACGCCGCCGTGGTGAAGCACCCGACGAGCGACACAGCCCCGGACGCAAACGAGACCTATCGCAAGATCCTCGCCGCGCAACCGGACAATAGCGTGACCATCTGCTCCGTCGGCTTCACCACCAACATGCGCCGACTGCTGGAGACGAAGGACGATGCCGTCTCCCCGCTTAGCGGCAAGGACCTGGTGGCGAAGAAGGTAAAGGCTTGGTACGCGATGGCGTGCCGGTTCCCGGAAGGATCCGAATACAACTCGGCAACGGATGGTGAATCGTCGAAGATCGCCTTCCGCGACTGGCCCACGCCCGTTTACTTCCTCGACTGGAGTTACGGCGTGGAGGTCAAGTGCGGCGTCCCCGTTTCGCGGAAGGGCGAGGCGGTCAATCCCGTACGCGATGCCTTCAAGCGCGCGTTACACGACTACAACGAAGTCAACAAGGGACATGCGGCGTGGGACGAGGTCACGGTTCTCGCGGCGGTACGCGGCTGGCAGCGTTACTTCAATGTGGAACGCGGCAAGTTTGCCATCGTGGATGAAAAGGGTAAGAACGCCTGGACGAAAGACCCGAACGGGAACCACTATGTCCTGACTGTCAAGACGCCGAAAGTCGAGGTCGGGAAGATTGTCGATGAGCTGATGGCGCGTGGCCCGATGGACTGGATCGACGGCAAGGACCTGCCGATGGAAGGAAAGGCGTTTCAGGACGTGAAGCGTTTCTACGACCGTATGCCCGCCTCGCTGGAGGGGAACAAGAATATCAACGGCGGCGTCTGGAGCCAGTGCTTCCACACGACGGGCGAGAGCTTCCGGTTCTCCTCGGACGCACCATGGATGCGGCTGCAGTGGAGTTTGATCGGAGCGGGACTGTCGATGAACCACATGCCCGCAACGGGCATGAGCGGCATTGACGTGTACACCTGGACGGAGAAAGACGGCTGGCGTTACCGCGTGACAGGCCGGCCCGTCAGTCAGTATAACAACGAGCTTACCGTGTGGTGCGCCAAAGGCGAGCCGATTCAAATCAACCTGCCGCTCTACAACGGCATCAGTTCGTTCAAGATGGGTGTACCGAAAGGCACGAAGATCTCCCCGCTTCCCCCGCGCAAGAGCGGCGTGACGAAACCTGTCGTCTTCTACGGAACCTCGATTACCCACGGCGGTTGCGCCTCCCGTCCGGGAATGTCCTGGGTGAATATCGCGGGCCGCAAGGCGGATGTGCCGATCGTCAACCTGGGTTTCTCCGGCAGCGGCAGGATGGAGTTCGACATGGTGGCCTACGTGGCGCGAATCGACGCGAGCTGCTACGTGTTGGACTGCCTGTGGAACATGGGGCTGGATGGAGTGAAGGCAAACTTCGAGCCGTTCGTGCGCGAGCTGCGCCGTCTGCGTCCCGACGTGCCGATCATCTGCGCGGAGGACTGCAACACCTTCCGCGACTCGACCGACAAGGGCGCGGTCGCCAAAGCCGTGGTCGAAAAACTGCAGGCGGAAGGTTGGAAGAACATTTCCTTCCTGCCGAACACCGAGCAGATGACGCGCGACGGCGAAGAGACGGTCGATGCCTGCCACCCCAACGACTGGGGGATGATGCACATGGGCGACGGCTTCGCCAAGGCGATTCGCAAGGTGCTTGGTCTGTAGCCATCGAAGGTATTGCATGGCGGCGGCGGATGTCGCTCGGTTTCCAGTGCGGCGCAACGCAGGATATCGGACTGTACCGCCGTCGCTGCGTTTGGATTGTATTCACGCAAGCTGTTGCTGAGAACAAGCCTTGCGGCTGATGAACGGGAGGAAGATGGGATGAAGAGATTGTTGTGGACGGCACTTGGATGTTTGGGGCTGGTTGCCATCGGCATGGCGGAGGAAGATTATGCGCAGTATGTCAATCCGTTTATCGGGTGCGCTTACAACGGACACACCTTCCCCGGTCCCTCTTTCCCATCGGGACTCGTACAGCCCAGTCCCGATAGCGGGAAGTGCGACTGGCAACACTGTTCCGGGTATGTGTACGGCGACAAGCACATTTACGGATTCACGCAGACGCACCTGAGCGGAACGGGATGTCCGGATCTGGCCGATGTGCGCCTGTTGCCGTTCACGGGAGACGACCCTGAGGCGCTTGGCGTGAACGACAAGGCGAAGGAAGAGGCAACCCCCGGTTACTACACCGCGACCCTCTCCAACTTCGGCGTCCGGGCGGAACTGACCTGTTCGCAGCGCGTCGCCATGCACCGCTACACGCTACAGAAGAACGCCCCGTTCCGGCTGCTGGTCGATCTGCAGTGGGGGAACGCGGGCAACCTTGACACGCACATCACGGAGGCGGAGAGCCAGGTGGAGAACGCTTGGACTATCAGCGGCAGCAACTACTCGCGCGCCTGGCTGAGCCGTCGCTACGCCTTCATCGTCAGCTTCAACCTTCCCTTCACGGCACATCGTGTCCTCTCCAAGAAAAACGGCGAGAAGGCAGACCGCTACGTGCTCGACTTCAACATGAAGCCGGGCGAGCAGCTGCTGGTGAAGGTCGCCTACTCCACCGCCGACAAGGAGGGCGCCCGTCGGAACCTGCGGCGCGAACTGCCCGGCTGGGACTTCGAGGCGACGCGACAGGCATGCCGAAAAGCTTGGAACCAGCTCTTCGCACGGTGCGTGCTGGAGGGCGGCACGCAAGAACAAAAGGAGAACTTCTACACTTCGCTCTACCATCTCTTCCTCACGCCGATCAATCTCGCGGATGTGGACGGACGTTATCGCGGTGCCGACGATCAGGTGCGGACCGCCGAAAATGGTGTATACTACTCCCATCTTTCGCTGTGGGACACCTTCCGTGCCGCACACCCGCTTTACACGATTCTCACGCCGGAACATGTCGATGGATTCGTCCGTACGATGATGGCGCAGTACCGTGCCGTCGGGTATCTGCCGGTCATCGCCTACGCAGGCAAAGAAACCTTCTGCATGATCGGCAACCACTCCGTGCCTGTGATGGTCGATGCCTTCTCCAAAGGGTTGACCACCGTCTCCGGGAAGGAGATGTTCGAAGCGATCGACAAGTCGCTGAGCGTGAGCCATCCCGGCAAGATCAAGGAGGACTGGGAGGCCTACGACCAGTACGGATACTACCCGTTCGACATCGTGAAATCCGAATCCATCTCACGCACACTGGAGTGCGGCTATAACGACTGGTGCGCCGCATGGCTGGCGAAGAAGATCGGCAACTCCGACCGCGCCGCCTTCTACGAGAAACGTGCGCAGTACTACCGCAACGTGTTCGATCCGCAGACCGGCTTCATGCGCGGCAAGGACAGCAAAGGGAGGTGGCGCGAACCGTTCAGCCCCTTCTCGCTGGGACATGACGGTACGATACCCAACGACTACACCGAAGGAAACGCCTGGCAGTACACCTGGCACGTACTGCAGGATCCGCAAGGGTTGATCTCGCTGATGGGAGGCAAGGCGAAATTCGCTGCCAAGCTGCATCAGCTCTTCGTCCAACCCGAGACGGTGAAAGGCGCGGGATTCGTCAATGACGTGACGGGGCTGATCGGCCAATACGCCCACGGGAATGAACCGAGTCACCACGTCATCTATTTCTTCCCCTTCGTCGATCAACCGGACCGGACTGCCGAACTGGTACGCGAAGTCTTCGACAAGTTCTACCTGAACAAGGTTGACGGATTATGCGGGAACGATGACTGTGGGCAGATGTCCGCTTGGTACCTCTTTTCCGCAATGGGCTTTTACCCCTTCAATCCCTGCGCGGACGGATATGTGCTAGGGGCACCTCAAGTCCCGAAAGTCACGATGCAAGTCGGCGGCGGCAAGACCTTCACCGTACTCGCGCGCAACCTCTCGAAGGAACGCAAGTACGTACAGTCCGTCACGCTGAACGGTAAGCCAGTGCAGGGCTTCAAGCTGACACACGACCAGATCCGCAATGGCGGCGTCTTGATTTTCGAAATGGTCGCAAAAAATGAGTATGCGAATCCCGTGATTCCCGTCACTTGCGCGGACCCGACCGTATGGGACGGCGGCAACGGTTACCACTATCTCTTCTCGACCGGAGATATCAAGCATCAGACCATGTGGCGCTCGCGGGATCTGGTTCACTGGCAAAACACCCGCAAACGCCCCTACTCCGATGCGGAGGCGAAGAAGCTGTGCGCGCTGAAAGGAAGCCACGGGAAATTCTGGGCGCCGGAAATGGTACGCGTCGGTGACCACTGGAACCTCTATTTCTCGCTCCAGTCCGACAACCTGCTGGTGATGTCCTCGAAGAACCCGACATCCGGCTTCACCTTCCGAAAGGTGCTGGTCAGTTCCGAGAACGGAGGATTGAAAAACGACAACATTGACGCCTGTGTTCGGAAAGATGGGAACGGACAACTCTGGATGTTCTTCGGTTCGACCTGCCGCCTCTGCCGCGTAAAACTCACCCCCGACGGACTGGCTTTGGCAGAGGGTGCGACCATCGAACCGGTCGCCGGTAAAACCGATGTGGAGGATCGGTCGCGCGCCTGTGTCTTCGAGGGCGCCTACCTGCACCGGCGTGACGGCTACTGGTACCTGCTCGTTAGCGCGGGCGGTTTCTGGAACAACACCTACTGCCTCAAGGTCGGCAGGTGCCCGACGCTGAACGGCGTGTTTCTTGACAAGGAAGGACAAGAGATGCGCGACGGTTTCGCCTCCGACCTGTTGCATGGAAACGATCTCTTCTACGGACCGGGGCACAACGGAAACATCATCGCCGACCGGAACGGGAAAACCTGGATTTTCTTCCACTCCCATTGGAAAGAGGCGGATCCGAAAATGCGTGTCGCCTGTCTAGACGAACTACACTGGGACAAAGAGGGATGGCCATATTTTGAGAACGGCACGGTGGCAACTCACGGTCCCCTTCCCCGCCTGTGAAACGGAAAAAAGAAAAGGGGGATGCAGTTGGCAGATTCGGCGTGTCAAGCCGGTTACGCGCATCCTAGCCGCTCGGCTTGCCCGCTTCGAACTCAAAATGTCGGCATCAGCAGTTCTCACGCAACTGGCGTGAGCAGACGGTGCAGATGCAAAAGCGTGACGGCACGACAGTCGAGCGTGTGCCCGGCGCGATAGGAAACGACGGTGCCGACGAAGCGTCCACAGTCGATCAACGCAATCGCCGCCAGCAGGTCGAGCGTCGCGCGATGCCAAACGGGTTCCAGTGCCTTGCCGTTCTCCATCTGGAAACGCGGTTTCCCGTGCCATTTCCTTTTGCCGTGGATCAGGATGTTATCGGTCGTGTAACCGAGGTTCCGCATATCGGCGACGAGCTTGCCGATGGTGCGCACCATGACCATCTGCTGGAAAGAGGCGTTGGTTCGCGCATACGCCCCCTTGCGGAATGTCTCCGGCGTCACATCGAAAACGATGCGCTGCTTGCCGATGACGGAGTTGAAATCGATGGCGACATCAAGCCGAAGCGTCTTCCGTCCGTTTTCAGCCGGGAGGAAAATCAGAAAGTCGCCCCGGTCCCCGACGAACGAGACCGGCTCGCGGACGGTGACGAATTTCGCCGGTTCGTCCTTTTCCACGATGCCCGCATTCTCGAACGCCTCCACCAGATCCAGACTGCTGCGGTCAAAGAGAGGAGGATCCCCGTTGTCCGTGCGGATCAGCACATCGTCCACCCCCATGCCCAACCGCAGCGCGATGATGTGCTCCACCATGCGGAGATAGTTGTGCGGATTCCCGCTGCGCAACACGATGTTGCGCGCGGAAGTCCACACGTTGCGGATGGAGACAGAGGTGGGAAGCTGCTCACGCAGGTCGGTACGGTCAATCCACCAACCGGGATCCTCGCTTGGCCCGAAGGTGAGGGTACGCAGCTTCTTACCGTAAAACGTACCCGCACCGGTAACCGACCGGTCGCCGCCCAACGTCGTGCGCTTGGGGGAATAGCCTGCGTCGCCGTCGCACAGTTCCCGCACGTCGATTTCCTGCTGGCTGAATTTTTCATACGCCTGCCGGATCACTTCGTTCTGACCCAGCAGGACTCGACCGGTCGGATAGGCAAATGACATGGATTGACCGTCCTGCTCGTTACTTCTTCAGCTGGTATTTCGCGATGAGCTTCTCCAGCTCCGCGCGGAAGGCGTTGTCCTTCGGGAACACGCCGTTGCGGATCAGGACGTCCAAGTCGCCGCGCAGGGTGAAGACCTCCCACTTGCGCTTGTCCGCCTGTTCCTTGGTCAGCTTTCCGAAGTCCTCAAGGAAAGCGTTCTGGAGTTCCGGCAACTTCGCCTGATACTTCGGGTTCAGATCGTAGGAGGCCACCTCCAAGATGCCGCGGATCGCGTTGATGCGGTTGCTGAAGTCAACCTTCGCGAACAACTGCGCCGCCGTCTTCTGGCGAAGCGCCATCACGTCCTTCTCGGTCGCGGCGGGGCCGCCGTGCGTCGTGTTCGCATAACGGGAAGGAATCTCGCGAATCCAGATGTTGCGGAAGTGCACCGGATTGCCGTGATCCTGCAACTGGAGCGGCAGCTTGGTGTCGTGCGGAGCGAGCGGGCGACGGCGGCAGTGGGTCGTCAGGCCCTCCATCTCCCAATGGTCCTGCGTCAACACGCCGTTGTGGAAGACGGTGACGGAACCGGGATAGATCATCTTGTTCCCCTGCCAGATCGGCTGGTGGAAAACGATGTCGTAGCTCTGCCATTCACCCGGTGCGCGGCTGGCGTTGACCAGAGGCGGATTCTCCGCATAGACGGCGGAGGCCTGACCGTCCGCGTAGTTCGGATTCGGGTTGGGATTTTTGGACGGGTCGGTCTCGAAGGAGTCCAGCACCTGGATCTCATAGTTCCCCATCAGGAAGACACCGCTGTTTCCGCGTCCCTGCCCGAAGCCCTCCACGCGCGTAGGTGCGGCCCATTCGAGGTGCAGCTGGCAGTCTCCGAACTTCTGCTTGGTCATGATATATCCGGCGCCGCGAACGGACTCCAGCGTACCATCCACCAGCTTCCATTTGGTCGGGTTCCCCTTCGTGTCCGTCCAGTTCGCGAACGTCTCCGGCGTGCCGTCGAACAGCACGACGGCATCCGACGGCGCCTTCGCGAAGTTGGGAGTAGCGGACACCTTGACGGGATTCGGGCGATTGCGGTCATGCACCGCCCACGCGTGCCGCGCATCCGGCGTATCGCCGTACAAGAAAGCCATCGCGGCACCCGCCGCGCCACAGACGGCAAGCGCTGCCGCCACTGTCTTGATCTGTTTCATCAAAATACCTCCTGAATGGAAAACGGGAATCCCTCCCTCACCAAAGTTGCGGAATCAGTATAGCACATCCTTTCCGTCAAAGCAAGCCGGATAGGTGATTACTTCTGCATCGCAGACCATCCCGCCTGCTGGAAGTGCCAATGGGGCAGGCCTCGACTCCATCGGTCGTTTCAAAGGGACCAGGTCTTTGGATCCTGACTACAGGAAGCATTGCGCTTGCACATTCATAATTCAAGAGCCACTCTATCTTTCCCGCGGTTGACGACCCTCAATCCAAGCGCAAGGAGATCGACGCCGTCAAGGATTTCAGGTCGTACGACAAAGCGCCGACTTCCCGATGCCACCTTTCCGTCAACAGCAAACCCCTTAAGTTTTCCATCTGCCACGGACATACTGACGACATCGCCTTCAAGTGACGGCAGGCGGAACGAGTAGTCGCGCCAGGCGGTCGGAACGGTGAACGCGAGATAGGTGGCGCCGTCCCTGTCTAGGAGCAGCATCCTGTTAATCGCGTACAGGCAGTTCCCCGCCGCCGTGCCGAACCATGGATGATGAACGCATCCCTCCTCGTTGATCTCGTAGAACTCGCCGAAGTTGCCGGATACCGAAAACGCCTCCTTGAGCCAACGCGTCGGCTCGACGCGGTCCTCCATCCAGCTCATGGACGAGCTCATCGTACCGGCGTACCAGGAGCATATCTTCGATCCCGTCGGGTACATGTTGCCCGAAGCACGCCCTTCTGCTATGAAACGACGGACTGCCAGACGCTGCGGCTCATGCGTCGGCGAGAAGATGGGGAACGGATAGAATCCTCCCAAGACGGCCATGGACTCCTGAATGCCCTCGGCGGACCTGCCCGCGCGCGCCTTTGCGGGAATGTATGCGAGATAGCGCCCGTCCTTCTTGGGCAGCCACGCCTCAAGTCTGTCGGCGGCATGGCGAAAGTCCTTTGCCTCCTCCAGATTCGTCCCGAGCCATTCGCAGGCGTCGGCCGCGTTGCGCATCGTGTAGATCGCGCCCACCGTGGTGAGGTACGGATGGTCGCGAGAGGGTCCAAGGCGCTCCAGGTCGCAGCATTTGCCGATGTACGTGTCGCCGTTGGAGTCCTCATAGACCCAGTTGTTGCGGAAGAACCGCGCGCTTTCAAGGACAATCGGGAACACCTTCTTGCGGAAGTAGGCGTCGTCCCGCACGTACCGCCCCTGCTGCCAGGCGCAGTTGGCGATCGTCGCCACGCCGAAGATGTGGTCCATCCACTCGCCGGGGATCGTGCCCTCCGTGATGCCGCCGTCCTCAAGCGACTCCCACATCCACCGTGCGCCGTAGTGGAGGAACTTCGGATCCATTCCGTACCGGTTGCGCTCAAGCGCCCTCGGCAGCGCGGCGAAACGGAAATCGACAACACGCCGCGCAAGCGTGAGATGTCCCGACGACGAAAGTCCCTGGTACATATACATTTCGTCGAAGCCGAAGTAGCATCCCTGCCAGTGGGAGTCCAGTATTGCAATCGGGAAACTCCACGGCGTCGCGTTCATCCGAAGATGGAAATTCGCCATGTCGTGCATCCGCTGCAGGTCGCGGTCCGGCAGCGACGCGAATCCCTCACTGCGGAACGCCTCCCAGCCCGCCACGTGCGCAGCGCGCAGGTCGTCGTAGGAGCCGTGCCGCCCCGAATGCGGACGCATCGTGTCAGAGAACGTGAGGAACCGCTCGACCACACGCCTCTCCCCGCGCTTCAGATCGAACGTCTCCGGCCGCGCCGACAGAACCGTCTCCCCCTTCAACACGTTCATGCCGTACGACGCATACTCCCACTTCAGACCGTCCAACCTCCCGATGATCCGCTCGTGCTTCGGCGGTAGGAACTCGACACCCAGCGTCACGGCCTTAAGATCGCGCTTCGCCGTCACCACAAGCCGCAGCGCCGCCGTATTCTCACCGAACGGCAGAAAGACCTCGCCTTCAAAATCAAGCTCGGCACGCATCTCGCGGCAGACGACTGTTCCGGCCTTGATGTCCAGTTCCTGCTCCCACCGGACAGGTCCGGAAGGTTCATGCCCGTCCACGAGCAGAACCTTTCGCCATCCTCCCTGCGGCAGCAACTCGCGTCTGGGGTTCCCGAATCGCCGCCCCTGCAGAAAGATCCCCTGGCTGTACTGGCGCGCCTTGTTCGGCAGAACGGCAAACGTCCTATCTACGGTCATCGCCAGTTCGCCGTTCATCAGCAAAGGCGGCGTGTAACCCTTGCAGACGGAAGCGCCTTCACAACGGACAATTCCGTCATAGCGCGAATTCCCGACGCCGGTTGCGGCCTCCGGCATTTTCCCTCCGGCAGCTACGGCCTCGCAGATTATGGTGCCGGAAACAAATGCAACCAGCACCACTCTGACAAAAAGATGTTCATGCTTGTAGAGTAGAAACCCACGCCTCAGCGTTGCCGCCGATGCGACTTCCCCCTCATCAAGCCTTACGCGCAGACTTCCTTGCATGACTTTCCCTTTCACGGTTCGAACAACATCACGTACAGTATGCGGACGACGGGCTAAAAGCCACTGCCGACCTCGAACTCTTGCAGGCAGATCAAGTAGCCTTGAGGGTTGCCGATGTCGAATCGCTTGCCCGGATAGAGATACCCGTAAACCGGTTCAAATCCCAACAGTTTTTGAATCGCGTCGGTCAACTGGATTTCCCCTCCCACGCCCGGTTGCTGCGTCTCCAGCAGCTCGAAGACACGCGGAGAGAGCAGATAGCGTCCCGCGACCGCCAAGTTGGACGGAGCCTCTTCGCGCTTCGGCTTTTCCACGATGTCCGTGATACCAAATGTCCGTCCATCTTCCGCACTGGGAACGCCCGTGATGATACCGTAGCGCGAGACCTTCTCTTCCGGCACCAGCTCCAACCCGACAACCGAAGCGTTCGCGCAACGGAGCGAGAGCGCGGCCATCTCCGCCGAGGCGGAAGGATGCCCGCCGACCAGGGCATCGCCGAGCAGGATCAGGATCGGTTCTTTCTCATCGCGCAACAACGGGGCGGCCTGGAGAACCGCGTGCCCCAGTCCACGCTGTTCCAGTTGATCGACAAACCGGATTTTCCGCGACAACTCTTCGATGCGCGCCAGCTCCCGCATCGCCTCCTCCTTTTTCGCGAGACGGGTATGCCACAAAGCACTCTCCGAAAAATAATCTCTCAGGATTTGTTTCTCGGGCGAGGTGACAATGACAACCTCTTCCGCGCCCGCCTCGACCGCCTCTTCCACAATCCATTGGATGGCGGGTTTGTTTCCGACGGGCAGAAGTTCTTTGGGAACGCACTTCGTAGCGGGGAAGAAACGGGTTCCGTACCCGGCCGCAGGGATCAACGCTTTCATTTCGTCTTCCTTTCTTGTCTCGTTTTCAACGCTTGTCTGACCCGTTCCCGCAAGGCTCGATAGAACCGGATGCGCCACGGGAGATTGATTCGCAGAAACGGCGAAAGCCGCATCAAGGGAATCTTCTTCGCGAGTTTACGAATGAGATAACCGTCGATCGCCAGCATCCATTCATCCTCGGGATAATCCGTTTCGCGAACCAAGGCGGAGAAGGCCTGCAGCAGATAACGCCTTCGTTTCCAAGAGAACCAGTGCAGATGCTCCGCAGAAACAATGACATACCGAATCAAGTCTTCTGCCGGATAACCGAAACGCCACTCCTCCATATCGAGGAATCCCGAAACGCGATCTCCGTCAAAGAAGAAGTTCCCGTAGTGCAGATCGCCGTGGATGATGCGCATCCGTTCGGGGGTGTGCCGCAGGGATGCCGAGGGAATCTGCTCGATCTCACGCAGCAGCGGCCGGCAACGGAGTTCCCGTACCCGTTCCCAAAGACGGTCGCGTGTCTCCCCGAATTCCCACGGCGGCAAGATGAATCCGTCGTCGCGCAGAGCGTGTAGAAATTCCGCATAACTGGCGAGAAAGTTTTTTCTCTCTGCATCCGTGAGCCTGTCGAAGTACTTCCCTCCGCCGGGAATCCAGCTGAAGCAGAGTACGATACAATCGCGGAAGGAGAAGCATCGCCGGTCGAAGAGGATGGTCGGGACGAGCGGGCAACGCTTTTCCTGCGTGTGCGCGAGCAGACGCGCCAACATCTCCTCGCGACGCTTCTGCCGAATCAGGCATTTGACGGCAAACCGGCAGGAGCCATCCGCCGCCTCCGCACGGAAATTGAAAGAATGCGCATGACCGGAAAGACGGATCAATGGACGCAACGGCAGGGAAAGTTCCTTCTCTAAAAACGTCTGCAATTCTTCCGTTTTGAAATTCTGTCCCATAAGTTCTCGTACCCGATTCTGCTTTCGCGCCACGCCGTCCACCGGTCACTGCGGCAGATCGTCATTTTCCCCTTTGACGATTCCCCACTCCTTCAGTTTCCGATGCAGGGTACGCCGACTGATTCCCAGTTCAAGCGCGGCTTTGGAACGGTTGCCGGCGTTCTTCTCCAGCACGGCGAGAATCTTTTGCTTTTCCGTATCGGCGAGAGAACCATTGATGAATGTTCCGGTCAAGGCGGTCGAAGAGACGGAAGGGATACGCCCCCCCACGCTGTTACGAATCTCCGGCGGCACATCCTGTACAGTCAGATGGTCGCCACGCGCCAGCACTACCATCCGCTCCACCGTGTTGCGCAACTCACGCACATTCCCCGGCCAGCTGTACGCGCCGAGAATATCCAGTGCCTCGCGGTCAATCCCATTCAACTGTTTCCCGTTCCTCTTGCAAAAGTCCGTGAGGAACTGCTGTACCAGCAAGGGAATGTCTCCGATTCGATCCTTCAGCGGCGGCAACTGAACGCCCACCACGTTCAAGCGGTAGAACAGGTCTTCACGAAACCGTCCCTGCTCCACATACTCACGCAGGTTCCGATTGGTCGCGGCGATGAGCCGGATATCCACTTCAATCGTCTCCGTCCCGCCGACTCGTTCGAACTTCCGTGCTTCCAGCACACGGAGCAGCTTGACTTGAACCGCCGGTTCAATCTCCGAAATCTCGTCGAGGAAAAGCGTGCCTCCGTTCGCCTGTTCGAAACGCCCCTTGCGCTGCTGCACCGCGCCGGTGAACGCCCCGCGCTCGTGACCGAACAGCTCGCTTTCCATCAGCGTGGCCGGCAACGCCGCGCAATTCACCGCAACGAACGGTTTGTCTGCGCGCAGACTGAGCCGGTGGATCGCGTGCGCGACCAATTCCTTACCCGTCCCGCTCGGTCCCTGAATCAGGACCGTCGCAAGTGTCGGCGCGACCTGCCGGATTGTCTCGAAGACGGGACGCATCGCCTCTGAATTCCCCACGATGTTTTCCAGCCCGAACTTTTCATTCAACTGGCTCTCCAGCGTCTGCACCCGCTTCTCCAACGAACGCGCTTTAATCGCTTGCGCGAGCAGGACATCCAGCTGATCGAGACTGATCGGCTTGGTCAGGAAGTTATACGCGCCGTCCCGCATCGCCTCGACCGCCTCCGCGATCGTGCCGTATGCGGTTAGCAGGATACAGGTTGTCTGCGGATAGAGTTTTTTCACACTCCGAAGGAGATCGAGTCCCTTCATGCCTGGCATCCGCATATCCGAAAGCATCACATCCACGTCGAGTCCGGAAGCGAACAACTCTAATGCCTTCTCTCCGCTCTCCGCCACATGCACGTCATAATGCCGTTTCAGCGCCAGGGCAAGCCCGTCGCGCGTGTTCCTGTCGTCATCGACAACCAGTATAATCGGTTTATCCGCCATCGTTCCAATCTCCGCCGTACCCTTCACGGCACGGGTACCTAATCAGGTAAAAGGAAATGATACGCCAATCCCCCCCGTTCGACAAGGAAGGATTTTGGGGCTGGTGGCTGGTGGCTAGTAGCTTTTAGCTAGCAGCGGGTGGCGGATAGCGGGCGGGGGCAGCCCCGTATATCGTCTAGAATGACTAGAAGTTCTAGACCCTCTAGAGCCTCTAGCCTACCAGCAACCGTGTCTCCGCCCCGGCGCGTTCTTGTCGGCGTCCGGTGGATATGCTATGCTGGTCTTCTCGTTTTTCGATAAGGAGATTCGCGCATGATGAAATACCTGTTTGGCCCCGTTCCCTCTCGCCGGTATGGTCGTTCACTCGGCGTGGATCTTGCCGTTCCCAAAACCTGTACCTTGAGCTGCCGTTTCTGCCAGCTCGGGCCGACACCGCACACCACGGTGACGCGCACGGCCATACCGGATATCGATGCAGTCTGGGCGGAACTGCGCGAATGGCTCGCGCAGGGGAACACGGCGGATTACATCACGGCATCCGGTTCTGGAGAACCGACACTCCATCTCCACTTCGGCGACTTGCTGCGCCGCGTACGGGACGAGACTGACTGCCGTTCCCTCCTGCTCTCCAACGGTTCGCTTTTCTTTCTGCCGGAAGTCCGCCGCGATGCATGCGTGGCCGATGTCGTCAAGGTCTCGCTCCATGCGTGGGATCAAGCGAGTTTCGAGACCGTAAACCGTCCGCATCCTTCACTTCGATTCCAAGCGATCCTGGATGGATACCGCGCCTTCCGGGAAACCTTCACGGGGCGGCTCGATGTCGAGGTCTTTCTCATTCCCGGTGTGAATGACCGCGACGACCAGGCAGGGAAGATCGCCGCGCTCACGGCAAGTTTCGCCCCCGATAGCGTGACGCTCAACACGTCGGTTCGCCCCCCAGCCGACTCGTCGATCACCCCCTGTTCGCAGGAACGGTTGGAAGCATTGTTGCCGCTGTTTGGTCCACACGCACACCTCGGTGGAAAAGAACCCCAAAACGTGACGATGACATACTCGCAAGAGGCTTTGGTCGGGCTGGTGGAACGCCATCCCGTCTCCCTCTCCTCGCTTGCCGCCACCTTCGAAAAGACGGAAGACGAACTCCGCGCATTGCTCCAGCCGTTACTCGAACGCGGTGACATCCGCCTTTTCCCCGCTGTCGGCCGTCTCTTTGTCGGTGGCGGCTACGCCGCCAGGAATAAGTGAAATGGTCAAATTTAGGTGAAATGGTGAAATGGTTAAATCGCCGCTGACGCGGCTTGAAATCAGCCTGCTTTAACCATTTTAAAAACGAAGCGATTTAATTTTAACTTTCCCGCACGCGGCTTTTGGGAGGGACGCGCCCCGTCGCGTCCGCAATGAACCACTCAACCACCTAACCACTCAACCACCTAACCACCCAGCCACCCAACCACCTAACCACTTACCCAACTTTTCAGCGGGCGCAAAGCGCCGCCGTTTCACCTACTCCGCGAACCAGGTTTGGCGACGGGGGATGGCGACGTTCGGGACGTAGCCGGTGAGCGGCACGGGCTGGAGCCTGTATTCGCTGCGGATGTCGTTCAACTCCTGCCACGCGAAGGCCGCGCGTTTGTTGCAGGTGTACTGGAAACGCTGCTTGTACCAGTCGTTCCAATCGTGGCGTTCCACGTAGGAGCCGCAGAACGGCACGGCGAGGTCGATCCAGCAGGCGAGGAGCCGCAGTTCCGTGTCGGTGAGTTTGACATCGTGGTGCCCTTTCTTCAGCGACAACCAGACGGCGCTTTTCGCGGAACCGAAGGTGTACGGCGGCTTGAAGGGCGCGAAGCCGAGACCATGCGCGAAGTTGATTTTTTCGTTGCACTGCCCCTTGTAGGTGAGCGCAAGGTAGGAAGTGGTGTACTTGCGCTTCGACTGGTCATCCGAGGGCGGCAGCTTGCCGTCCGTGCCGCGCAGGTCCATCGCAACCGGCGCCTTGACGCCGCTTCCGTCGTGACACGCGATGCATTTCGCGTCGAGGATCGGCTGGACGAGACGCGAGAAGCTGAAGCCGTCGTTCTGGTCGGTATCGACGATTGCCTTCGGGCGGTTGAGTCCCATCCAGTTGTCGAGGGAGGCGAGCGGGCCATCCTTCTCCAGCGTTCTGATGAACGGGTGCGTCTCGCCGCCCGGAAGCCAGGGCTTGAGGCGTTGCGGCGGATTGCGCAGTGCGATGGCGCGCGCGTTCTCCACGCCTGCCAGATGCGGGTGTTCGTGACATCCGATACAGCCGTTCACCTCGCCGGGCTGGAGGGTGGACCAGCTGCGCATCGTCTGAATGCAGCAACCGTCCTTGTCGATGAGCTGGAAGTAAACCGGGGTACGCGCGGGGGCGCGGAAGCTGCACGACCCGTCCGCCTCCACGTCCGCCTCGCCCAACACGTGCTTCACATCGTACGCGCCGTTTCCGACGGCGATGGGCGTGCCGATCTTGCCCTGCGTGGAGTGCCAGCCGTACTGCCAGTTCCATCCGATGTGGACGGGCCGGTACTCCAGGCCGATCACGCGGATGCGCTTCACGCAACCCTTCGGCGCACCGACCATCGCCGCACCCGCATAGACATCCTGCACGTAGTAGGTGCCAAAGCCTTCGCGGTAATCGTGCGACTTCACGAGACGCGGCGGCGGGTCGCGGCGGCGCACGGGAATCGGCTGCATGCAGTGCTGTCCCCAGTCGAAAGCCAACAGCTCGCGCCGCCCGCTCTCGTCCATCGCATAGACGCCGAAGCGCGACGAGTACGGACCACGGTAGTAGCGGCAGCCTTCCGGCATGTACGAGACGAGAAGGCGGCCGCCGCCGAGCGGGAAGGGATAGGCCCATTGCGGACCGAACTGCGAGTGCATGTCGAAAACGTTGTAATGATAGTCGTGCGGCTGCCGCGTGGGCTGGACGCCCGGCGCGGCGTTCATCGCCGCACCCGCCACGTAGTACATTCCGGGAATGTTCGTGACGGCGGGGCCGCTGGGATTGTCCCAGTTCGACCAGGGGATGGTCAGTACTCGGTTTCCCGGAAACGCCATCTTCACGGCATTGGTGTTCATGCCCCAGACGCTCTTGGCGGGATCGTAGGTGAAACAGGTGTAGTCGTCGGCCTCGGCGAGGCGGGCCATCGCGAGGCGCCCCTTCTGCCCGACGTGGTGTCCGCAGGAGATCATCATAATGTCGCGCGTGCCGGGGATGCCGCGTGTGTGGATGAGGGAGAACGGGAACTCGCTGTTGTTCGCGAAGAGTCCCGTCTGCCGTGTGCCGTCGGGGTTCATCGCGTAGAGTTGCTGGAGCCCAGAGGCGGAACGGTCGTTGTATTCCCAGCGCGTGTAGGAGACACGCCCGTCATCCATCAGCTGCGGGTAGAAGGTCTGTACCTGGTCGAAGCCGAGGCGGCGGATGTGCTTCCCGTCGGCGTCGCAACGGAAGAGATTGGAGACGGGCAACGGCCAGCAATCGACGGAGTGACTGCAGCGCGTCGATTGGAAGACGATCGAGCCGTCGGGAAGCCAGCACGGTTCGATGTCGCTCGCGGGCATGGGAAAGTCCTTTTCCTGTCCCGGCGCATCCTCCTTGCGCAGGATGCCGTCGAAAGTAAGTTGCGTGAGCTTGCGCGTTTCCAGGTCGAAGGTGAAAAGGTGGTAATCGGAGGCGGTGAGGTTCTCGCGCATGGAGAAAACGAGCGTCTTGCCGTCGAAGTGCAGGTTGGGGTCGCGGATGTACCCCTGCGGTTTGTTGATCAGTACTTCCTGCGACACCTTCCCGTCCTCGCCGATGCTCGCCAACACGAGTTGCGATCCGCCCATCGTGTAGTCGGGTACGGATTTCCACTCTTGGTAGGAGGCGTCGGTGAGGTCGTCGGTGGCGTGGAAGATGGAGTTGCCCATGACGATGTGCTTCACGTAAACGAACTGCGTGAACTCCTTGCGAAAGGCGGCGAGGAAGGCGCGGCGACGCGCGGCGCGGTCGGCGAGGAAGGCGGGATCGCGACCGTTGCCGGTCGCTTTCAGGACAGACGAGAGGTCCTCGCCCATCGGGTCTGGTTTCGTCGTGTCCGGCTCCACGTTCGCGAGGTGAGAGATGTTGGAGACGGCGCAACTCTGGTAGAGCCAGTCGCGCACGAGACGGCTTTTCGGGTAGGCGACGGAACCGCTCTTGTTCGGGATCGGCAGGTCATCGGGCGGGTCTTTTCCGAAGAAGGACATCTCGGCGATCTGCACGGTGGCGAACTTGCCGGAGAATTCAGGATAGGGCGGCGTCTCGAAGATTTTGGGAAGGATCGGCGTGGCGGCGTGGGTGTAACCAGAGTAGTAGTTGGGCTTGAAGTCGAAGGTGTCCTCGATCACCATTGTGACATGGCGGCAGCTTGCGGGTTTCCAGAGCGCGTAGTTGTCGCGGTAGGAGTTCGCGGGACGGAAGGCAAGGTGCTCGCCAAGCGGCTTGCCGTCGCCGTAGAAACTCGCCGTCTTGATGCCGCAGTTCACCCAGCTACGTCCGCTCGTGAGGCGCACGCCGCCGATCTCGCGTGTCTCGCCGAGATCAAACTCTACGCGGATGGGCTTCTTCTGCCAGCGCCAGGCGCAGGTGGGGTTAATCTCGCCGTCCGTCAAGCGCTCCACGCCTTGCCCCGGCAGGGTCTCACCGTCGGTGGTGGCGACGCGGCAGATCGCTTCCGCCGGCACGAGGTCCGTCCAGTCGTACTCCTTCAGCGCCCCCCACACGGCGGTGGCGTAGGAGTCGCGGGTCGGGTCGGGATGGGTTGCCATCTCCGTCCAGGAGGGGGGCGGATTGACAAGTCGGATCGAGGAGAAGAGTTGCGGTTCGGCGGCGTAGGCGTGGGCGGCGGCGACACACTCCGCGCCCTTCGCCTCCAGCGGCACGGGCTTGCCGCCGTTTGCCGCGACACGCTTCGCCGCAGCGCGGAGAAGCGCCTCCGCCTTGACGCCGACGCGGGTACGCCCCAGCGTGGCGAGAATGGCGGTTTGGTTCTCGGCGGGACATCCCTCGCGTCCTTGCAGATACCACCATTTGAACGTGTGGTCAAAGGCGGTCTCGTCGCGTTCGCCTAACTCGGCGAGCGGACGGATGACGGCACGGCGGCGGGCGATTTCGCGCAACTGTTCGCGCGTGTGCGGCTTGCGCGCTTTCGCAAGTCGCCTCGCCTCGTCGGCGATGAGCGCGTAGATGCTCTTGAACCCCGGCAAGTCGCGCACCTGATGCGTCGGCGTGCAGTAGGTCGCGTCCGCCGGGAACGGCTGCTTGGCCGGATCGTCATTCGCCATGCCACCCAAGGCGTGGTAAGCGGCGAGCGGTTTCGGCTCTTCCGCGCCTTGGATACAGTGGCGCATCCAATCGACCTGCGCCGCGCGCGTCGGCGGCGGAAGTCCGTGCGGGCCGTCGCAATGGAAGTGCCAGTACGGTCCGGCGAAACCGAGGCGTGCCGTCAGGTTGGTAAATACGGCGAAGGTTGAAACCGCTCCCGCGTGCGGGAAGTAATCCTTCCAGCGGCTGCCCGTAGCGAGCGCCACGCGCGGCTGGCCCATCGCGAGCATCGCGGCGTGGTTGAAGCCGTTCGGTAGCATGTTCCAGAAGAACTGCTCCGCGTCGTGGCAGCCGCGTTCGCGGATGACCTCGCGCAGCGACGAGACGTAGCAGTTGGGAAACGCCACCTTGATCCGTTCGTCAAACGCCTGCAGATACGTGCTCATCGTGCCGCCGCCCGAAGTGCCCATGACGCCGAGTTTCGAACAGTTGAGATCGGGACGCGATTCGACGTAGTCGATCGCCCGCACGCCATCCCAGATGCGGAACCGCGCATAGTTCCAGCCCACGAGCCAGCCACGCGCGCCGAGTCGCGTGTGTTCGGTAGAGCAGTTGTCCGTGTAGTCATACCGCTTGTCGGTCGCCTGACGCCGTTCTCCCTGCGAGATCGGATCCCACGCGAAGGCGGCGAATCCGGCACGCGCCGTCATCGCGAGGTGGACGGCGTAACGCGGATTGAGAATACCCGTGTCGGAATGGCCGAGCGGCATCAGCACCACGGGATAAGGAGGCTTGAATGCGGGGTCGGTGGGCAATGCCAAATGCGCCGTCACGAAGACGCCCGGCATCGACTCGAAGATGATGTTCTCCAGCCGGAAACCGTCGAAGGTGGTACTGCCCGCAACACGCGCGTGGAGAGGGGTACGCGGCGGCATCTCGCCCAGTGCGTCGAGCCAGTACGCGCGCCATGCCGTTTGTTTCGCCTTCAGTTCGTCCGGTGTACGAATCGCCGCGATGGCTGCATCCGCCGCCGCATCCGCCGAGAAAACCTGATCCACCACCGGCGGACGCGCCGCCTCCGCGAAAGCCGCCACCAGCAACACAGCGGCAACGAGTGCTATTCCTCTCCTCATACCTTATCTCCCATCGAAACCGTATGCCCCATTATCGCATATTCACGAATGAAAACCAATGTATGAATGAAGCAAAAAAGTGTACGAAATGTCCAGCTGGTTGGGTGGTTAGGTAGTTGGGTGGTTAGGTAGTTGGGTGGTTAGGTGGTTAGGCCGGATATTCCGGGTAACCAGGTTCAGCAGTGCGGACGCGACGGGGCGCTTCGCACTAAGTGTCGCTGCGCTCCTAAATGCCCTTGCGGGCTAAGTCAACTTACCAAACTTAGGGCGCAGTCCACTTAGGTGGCGCCAGCCACCACTTAGGGCGCAGCCCACTTACCAAACTTAGGGCGCAGCCCACTTACCAAACTTAGGGCGCAGCCCACTTAGGTGGCGCCAGCCACCACTTAGGGCGCAGCCCACTTACCAAACCACTTTATTTCCGGAGGTCGATCAGGGTGTTGCGTTCCATCGTCAGGTCTTGGCTCGGATGGAGAGGTTTCTCCTCGCCGTAGGAGAAAATCTTGGCATTGGTGGCGAGCGGACTTTGACGGAAATAGTTGTCGGTTACGACAGCCTTGCCGCCATTGGGGAGATCGAGGAGGTAACTGGATCTTCCGTCCGTTCCGTCATCGAATCGGTTGTTCTGGATAATGTTCTCCAAAGCCCGGCTTTTGAGGGCATGGCCGAGGTTCGCGTGGTGGGAGCTGTTTTTCCGGAAGGTGAGACGTTTGATCTTGCCGATGTAGAGATTGTGGGAATACCCGTCACCCGCGCCGTTGCGCGCAAAGGTACAACCTTCGATGGTGACCTCGCAGTCGGGCAAAGAACCGCAGAGGATTCCGTTCTCGTTCCCCCGAAAGGTACAGTTCCGAACTGTCAACCCATTTCCCTCCAGACGGATCCCCGCGCCGTTTTTGTCCGGGCATTTCGCTCCGGTGAAAGTGATACCCGAAACCGCCGTCTCCTTCCCTTGGATAACCCAGATCCCCTTCCCCTGGCAGACCTTGCCCTCGCTGTCAAGGATCACCTGATCTGCCCCGTCGCCGATCAGGGTGAGTCGGTTCGCGCGCCAGACGCAGACATCACCCCGGTAGGTGCCCGCGTGGATGCGGACCGTGTCGCCGTCCTGTACGACACGCGCAACGGCGGACGGGGTGGCGTACGGGTGTCCCGTCCCGACATGGTACTCGGCGGCGACGAGCGGCAACGTGCCGGAAAGGAGGATTGTTGAGAAGAATGGGCTGGCATTCATGGTCGAGAATCGCCGTCGGTCGGCATCACTCCGTTTTCACCTCGATGACTTTCTGCCGGGCATCGAATGTGGTGAAGCCAACCTGTTTCCAGCTTCCGTCCGGCTGTTTCAGCTGGACGACCGCCATTGTCCGTTCCGGTTGGGTGAGGATCAGGTGGTCATTCAGGTCGTGCGACTCATCGTAGGTGACGCCCTCCGCAAGTGGCTTTTGCGTGTCCGGGGAGATGAGACGGATCGTGCCGGGAATCCGCCTGCCCGCCGCGTTACGGACAACGAACGCGATCCGCGCCGCCTTCAGCGGTTGACGGAACCGTTTGTAGCTCTCGGTCACGTCGTCGGCGGGAATGGTGCTCGGACGGTCGCCGCCGCGCCAAGTTGCCCAGAAGTAGGTTCCGTTCGGACTCCAGCGCGTGGCGTAGATTTTCGTGCGCGGGTTCGATCCGTCCGCCTGCGCCGCGTAAGAAGTGAACCACGCCTCGTCGAGCGGGAGGAACTTGTCCGGCACCGCGTCGGAGAAGAAATGCCAGTTGCCGTTGTCCCAAAACTCGGGCCAGGAGTGGTTGCCGGGAATCGGGGTCCAGCAACATCCGGTGAAGCGGGCGGGAATACCGCAGGCGCGGTAGGCATCGATCTGGATAATCGCCAGACCGGTGCAGGACGCCATGTGGATCCGCATCGAGTGGAAGGGCGACTGGTCTGCCTTGTCGCGCTTGGTGCTGTAATGCACGTCGAGCAGGTTCCAGATTTTCGAGTTGATGATCTGAACCGCCTCTGTCGTGGTCCGGCAGGATTTCACGAGCGGCCAGAATTTTTCGCGGAAGAGCGGACGCCAGTCATCGACATCCTCGCCGATCGAGGAATAAGGGAGTATGTATTCGCGGAAGATCTCGTCGGTCAGCTGGTCGCGCCAGGGCGCGGTCGCGCGCGCCTCTTGGGCGAGGGCGACATTCTTCCGCAGATACGCCTCGCTGACCGTCGCGCGGTCTTTCTCCGGCATATAGGTTTTCAGGAATGTGTAGTCGTCCATTTCCTTGTTATCCGGGCTTTCCGTAAAACGAACGACACAGGACCGCTGGAACGGCGGCAGCACGCTTCGGCCGGGCGGAAGCGAGACCGCCTGATCCTCCCACGGAAGATAGACATGAAACCCCGTGCCCGACTCGAACGGCAGTTTGATATCGCGGAGCGTTTCCGGCGCAATGCCGTGCCGGTATTCCGTCTCCCAAGTGTTCGCCTTGTCCCGGCACCAGAGGACCGTAGTCCGTCGTCCCTTCAGCCCGTAGATGCGCAGCCGTTTCGTTTCCGTCCGGAACGGTCTGAATCTCTCGGCGATCGGATCCAAACCATCCACCGCTTTCGCGAATCGAGCGAAGTGGTACCACAGCCCATGGCGGTCAAGGTACTGATGATCCCAATGCCATGGCTGCCCACACCCGGCGGCACCCGCGAAGAACGGCGCGAAGATCTCATCATGCAACAGCATCCCCTTCGTATCGACCTCGTAGAGATCAGACGGACCCGTGTGATTCGCCCGTACCGCACCCACTTCCGCCAGTACGGCGGGACAATCCTGACGACGGTCTCGTAACTCGCGTACCGCTTCGGCGCACAGGACATCCATCGGTCCCCGGCAGACGTCGAGCGAGGCGCCAGGGTCGAGATAACGGTGTACCTGCAGGAACGCGTTGTTCCTCACGCGGCCGAGATAGTCGTAATCCTGAAAACTGCGGACGTCGGAAAAACTGCCGAGGTTCTGCGTCACCATCTGGCGCGGGAAGAGCGTGCGCAGCGCGACAAGCATTCGGTTGCTCCACTCCTCGTACGTATCCACCGGTCCCGTCGCGTTGATCCCGTTCCAGAGTTCCCAGCAGATGACGGAGGGCGAATCACCCACTCCCAAGGACTTGAGATACCGCGCCTTTGCCAGATAGATTTCGGCACACTTCTCCGACGCGAAGAAGCCGCGCATGTCCTTCGCGTAGGGCGCATAGAGCGGCCTGTTGAAGAAGGCCGCATACATGCCGTCCCCGACCTTCTCCGGCGGCAGCACCGAGCGGAAACTCTCCAGCGTGAACCTGATCTTGATGCCGAGTTCCTCGGCGAGCCGTACCGTCTTCTTCAGGGTTTCCGTCGCCGCCGAATCAAACTCCCCCGCCTTCGACGGCATCACCTCGAAGAACGGATGCCCCAGCCAGATGCGCAGGAAGTTGCCACCGTTCGCGGCGAAGGTACGCATACGCGCGAAGTAACGCGCCTCGCAAACACTCCGATCATTCCCGTCCGTGCCGTACAGCCGCTCGAAGCAGATGTTGCAACCGACGGGAATCCACGCGCGCCCGTCATCCGTTTGGAAATAGTTGGGCGCGTCGCCGCTGACATCCACGAATCTTTGTTCCGCCAACGCCACCGTATTCCATACGGACAGCAGTACGACGGCAACCAGCACTGCTCCTCTCTTCATCCCTCATCTCCCATCCAAACCGTATGCCAGCCATTATCGCATATTCAGACAGAAAAACCAATGAGGGAATTCGTGGGCGGCTGACGCCGCTAAATGGGCCTTCGGCCCTAAGTTGGTAAGTGGACTTCGTCCTAAGTGAGCCTTCGACTCTAAGTTGACTTGGCCGCGCAGCGGCACTTAGTCCCGCAGGGACACGTAGCACGAAGTGCACTTAACCCGCAAGGGCTGCGCCCTTCGGGTCGCGCTCCGTCGCGACCGCAATGCGGAACACAGCCAGCCGTTACTTCATGCTGGGCAGGACGATACCGCGGAGGATGACTTTTTGGCAGACGATGAAGACAACGGCGGTGGGGATGGAGACGAGGACGAATCCGGCCATGACCGCCCAGGGCTGTCCGGCGAACTGCTGGCTCATCTGGTACATCCAGACGGCGAGCGTCCAGTAGCTCTGTTCCTGGCAGACGAGCAACGCCCATTCCCAACTGTTGTACGCCGTGATGAAGGCGGTCAGGGCGTTGACCGCCAAGATCGGCGCGGTCATCGGCAGGGTGATGCGCACGAAGATCTGCAATTCCCCGGCGCCGTCGATCTCCGCCGCCTCGTAGAGTTCGCGGGGCAGGCCGTCGAAGAACCCCTTGAGGATGAAAATCGACATGCCGCTCGCCAGCGTCGGGAGGATGAGCGCGGCAAAGGTGTTGAGAAGGCCGAGGTCGCGGATCAGCAGGAATCCGGGAATCGCGGTGACGGCGGCGGGGAAGGCCATTGTCGCCAACAGGAAAAGCAGGAGTTTTTCCGTGCCGTGCAGACGGAAACGGGAGAGCGCGTAGGCCGCCAGCGGGTTGACGGTGAGCGAGGCGAGAATGGAAAGCAGGACGAGAAGCACGGTGTTCCCGAAGGCGCGCCCGCGCAGGAAAAGGTACTCGCCCACCA
>JAFSTA010000033.1 GCA_017450695.1 Kiritimatiellia bacterium
AGCCCGCCGCGCTCAGCGTGTACTTGGCCGCGCGGTCCGGATCGGCCGCGAACAGCTGCTTGATCGTCGTCGTCTTCGAGGCCGCAACCGCGTCCTCGACCTTTTTCCAGGCTTCCTGATTCATCTTCTACCTTTCAGTTGCGAAATTGAGCATGTATTTTACCATGCCCCCTGCCCGAAAACAAGCCCCAAGACCTTTTGGGGCGAAAAGAGGGCGCATCTGCATCCGCCCCAAAGCGCATGGAAAATGTGCGTCCCCGAAAAGCGCCGTTTGGGGTCTCGTGCGCAGTTGAGCGACGGGTTACCATTCGGCATCGGTGAAACATTCGGCTATTGCATCTCCACGACCACAAGACCTGCGGCGGTGAGGAGAACCCAGCCGATGAGGACGGTCGGGAGATGGATCGGCGCGAATGCGGCAAGCAGGAGCAGGGCAAGCAGTGACGGGATTGCAGCCGAGAGATAAAGAATCTGGTTCTCCAGCTTGAACAATCGCTTCGTATCCTTTTGGGAGAACCCAATCATCTCAAGGTGGCGGAAATACGGTTGCGCCGCTTGCTTGTTACGGAACATGAGAATGAGGAACGCGCCCAGACCCAGCAGAAATCCGAGAATGCCCAGTTGAAGGAAAATAGCAAGGTAACGATTCTGAAACGCCTCCGCTTCCGCCATGAAGTCATCCACCGACCGGATGTGCGGACAATACGGTTCCAAATACGTCCGACACGCCGCCAGGGCGGCGTCATCGCGGATGAGGAAAAACCGGGCGCCTTGCACTTCCGGGAAAAGCGCCTGGAAGGCAGCCTCGTCAATCAGGACACCGCGCTGGAAAACCGAGGCTTTCAGTGGCCGTTCGATCTTCAGCTCGCCTTCTGGATAGGAGATGTTATCTCCGACGTTTTTCTTGATGATCCACTGGAGCGACCCGACATCGACTGCTGCGCCAAAGGGATCATTGAGGAAATCGGTTTCACCGGTGAGGTCATGGAGATTGCATCCATAGACTGTCGGAAGGCTGGCCTGCAGCAAATTTGCGCAATCCGCCCGATCCGCTTCCCGGACACGGATTGGAAGAAGTCCGTTAGGGAAAGGCGCGTCATGGGAAGGAACGACAGGCAATTGCGTCTCGGCGACGTAACGCCGCCCGAAACCGTCTTCGCCCCGCGCCTTGATTCCGAATCCGCCAACCCCCAACGTTCCAAGAAAGCCCAGCGCCAGCAGAATCAGACAGAAACGGTGTTCGGGGAGTTTGCGCAAGAAGGATGTCCAGGCGAGTTGGCGCAAGGTTCGGGGATAGGCGTGCAACCTGAGCGGAGCGAATCGGCGTCGCGTGACTTTCTCCCGAAGCGACCAACGGGTGATCAACCAACCGGTCAAGACCGTCGCGAGAAAGGCAATCAGGAAACTGACCGGTCGCGCATGGAACGTAAGCCGTTCCATATTGACGATTCCGTTCCACACATGTTCCAACAGAAGAAGCTGGATTGCACAAAGTCCGCATCCCAACAGTAGACCGAGTGCGGCACCGGGGAGCGTGACCGCAAGAATCTCCAATTGAAGAAAGCGATTCAACCGGCGGCGGTCCGTCAGGTAGGTCCGAAGAACGTCCAGACTTTCGGCGCGATCTTGCCAATGAAGGCGGAGCAGCATCGCCAACGTCAAAAGCGCCGAGACAATCAGAAAGAGGCTCAGTCCGAGAAAAAGCGGCGCGAAGGAAACACCGTTGTCAATCTTCTGCCGAAGAGCATCGGCTACCGCCTCGCGTCGGTAGAGGCCTGGCATCAACCTCATCGCTTGAATGATTTCACGACGGAGTTGAACTGGGTCAGTCCCTTTGGGGAAAATGAGCAGGTTACAGGTGTCGAATCCGAAGAGTGTCTGCGCCTCTTCGAAGTTCAGATACAGTTTTGGCTTGCTCCGGTAGCGGTCCCAATAGTCCTCGTCGGCTTTTGTCACCCGCTTGAAATCAACCGGAATGCCCGCATCCCAAAGAGAACAGTCGTCCACATCGGTCAGGCCGGGAATGTCGGGACGCAACGCTTTCCCGAACGCGTGGTCGTCGATCTTTGTCACAGTTGGAAAGGTGTGGCTGCGGGTTACGATTTTCCGGTAGCCATCTGTCACGTAGTAGGTCAACTCAGCACCCGAGGAAAAAGTTTCCGGCAACGTGTCGGCAAGCGCGGCGGTTCCCCGCGCAACGGCAAATGGCCCCTTCTCAAACGCGCCGATGAAGCAGTAATCCACATGCGCCGTCTTGTTCGAGAACGATTCCGCAAAAGAGAACAGCCCCGCCGTCGCCGCGGGGAAGCGGTCGCGCAAGTGCTTCGGCAGGAAAAAGGCACGGGATTTCAAGACGGGAGAACCATCCCACGTATCCATCACGAGTTGTAAGAGGGCCCAGATCGTCTCGTCGTCGGGCGGGGACGGATTCTGTTGCCACACCTCATTGACTGCGGTTGGCCGAACATCCAGCGCGTCCGCGAGCAAGGCGTGCGGAAGAAAGAGATTCAAGACCTCTTCCTGCGGGTTGGCGAACGCCACTTCGGCATAGCTGTTTGTGCAGACGCCTTGGAAAAGCAGCTGGAGCTGTTTCAACTTCGGGGGACGGCCCATCAGACTCTCGCTGGCGATCGCGGAACGGGCCGCCACGAGCACGCTCATCCGATCGCCG
>JAFSTA010000274.1 GCA_017450695.1 Kiritimatiellia bacterium
GACCACACGGTCGTGATGCGCGGGGGCATACTCATCCATACCGGCACGGATATTGAGGTGGAGGATCAGCAGCTCGGCAACGTCCGGCTGGAGGCAGACTCGTGGTTCGGCGTGACCAACTCCTGGGGGCTGTGCGGGAAGAACAAGGGGAAGATCTCAGTGGATCTCAACGGCCACACGCTTGCGGTCCATATCGAAAGGAGCAAATGGTTCGGCATCCGCAACGCGGAGATCAGCAACGGGGTCATCGACGTCACGGGCGGCGGCGGGTTCCGGTTTGCCGCCGCCGAGGGCGAGTCAAACGTGGGCACGAACGTGGATCTCCGCATTGCGAGCCCGATCCGGGTGGGCGGGACATTGAGCCTGGGAGGCTACGAGGCGCTGTACGCCTGGCCCTACGGCTATGGCGGCGGGGTGATGAACGTCTATGGCACGTTCAAGCCGTCCTCCCACAACTACTACTACGGCTGCACGATGCAGGACGGCTCGACGATCGACCTCTCCGCACGAACGAATGCGTTGCCCTGCCGTTCCGCCTCCACGGGGGGCGGCCTTACCGCGCTCACCTTCGCCGACAGCGCGACGGTGTCCGTGAAGGTCGGCGGCTTCCGTCCCGCGTCCGGCGAGCCGGTCATCAGCTGGACGGCGGAGACGTGTCCGGCGAACCTCGACACGATCACGTTCAAGAGCGCGGACGAAGATTTCCGATACGGTTTCATCAAGAGGGCTGACGGCCTTTATCTCACCTCCGGCCTCATCATCCTCCTGCGCTAGGGGAATGGCGAAGCGGCAGGACGGTCCCGCCCCCGTTCTGCCACGCCTGTCGCTTGCCTGCCACGCAGATGGGGAGGGACGCGCTTGTCGCGTCCGTACCGCAGATCGGGAGGGACGCGCCCCGTCGCGTCCGCACCGGTCCTGCCGCTTCCCCGAATGTCCCGCGCAGAACTGCTGTGTTACAATTGGTTACCGGGAGTTTCGAAGGCTTGGAGAACGACCCTGTCTCCGAAACTCCCCGCAGCGAAAGCAATGTCCGCACCGCGCAAGCGGACGCGACGAGTCGCGTCCCAATTCGGGCAACGAGGACGTTGCCCCTCCCGTTCTCCGCGTCTCTGCGGCTCCGCGTGAGAATCCCTTGGCTGGTTCGCGTGTCCAGCGGTGCGGACGCGACGAGTCGCGTCCCTCCCGTTCTCCGCGTCTCTGCGTGAGGCAAAACACTACTACCCACTCCTACCGCCTCCTTCCCCTATTGCCCCGCCTCCCCACTGCCCCTTCATTGCGTGGAAACCGACAACTTTTTTCCGTATTCCGAATATCTTTGTGGCCGGAATGTGGTATGATAACCGAGGCAAGGAAAGAAGTTGAAACAATGGAAAACAACGATTCCGTGAAATGGAAGAAACGCGGCAGCCGACAGGGGTTGTTGCGCAACGCCTTGTTGAAGACGATGGGCTACACCGACGAGGACATCGAAAAGCCCCTCATCGGCGTGATCAACACGTGGAGCGAGACGAATCCCGGCCACTACAACTTCCGCGAACTCGCGGAGGCTGTAAAGCGCGGGGTCTGGGCGGCGGGCGGATTCCCGCTGGAGATGAACACGATGTCCATCTGCGAGGTGTTTTTCGATATCTCGTCCATGATTTACCGCAACCTCCTCTCCATGACAACGGAGGAGCTGATTGCGCGTCAGCCGTTTGACGGAATCGTCCTCATGGGGTCGTGCGACAAGAACGTACCCGCACAGGTGATGGCGGCCGTTTCGGCGAACAAGCCGACGATCTACCTGCCCGGCGGTCCGATGTTGCCGGGCAATTTCCAGGGCGAGTCGCTTGCGTGCGGAACCGACAGCTTCAAGCTCTGGGAGAAATACACGTCGGGCGAGATGTCGCTCGAGGATGTATCGAAACGCGAAGGGTGCCTGTACGGCTCCGTCGGGGCGTGTCCGATCATGGGCACGGCCAACACGTGCCAGACCGTGGTCGAGGCACTCGGGCTCGCCTTGCCGTATTCGGCGTCGTCGCTCGCGGTGTCGAGCGAGAAGTTACGCATCGCGGAGATGACCGGGCGGCGCATCGTCGGACTCGTCGCGGAGGGCGTCAAGCCGCTGGACATCGTGACGAAGAAGTCGGTGACGAACGCCATCAAGGTTCTGATGGCGGCGGGCGGCTCGACGAACCTCCTCATTCACCTGAAGGCGATTTGCCGCCGCGCGGGGATCCCGCTCGACCTGATGGAGTTCGACGCGATCAGCCGCCAAACCCCGCTTCTCGTGAACGTGAAGCCGCATGGCACGGGTACGGTCGGCATGGAGTTCCGGAACGCGGGTGGCGTACCGGCACTGATGAAGGAGCTGTTGCCCCTGCTCGACGGAGACTGTCCCACAGTGAGCGGGAAAACCGTCGCCGAGAACCTGGCTGAAGTCGATACCGCGTATGATCGCGCGGTAATCCGTCCCTTAGACAACCCGATTGCGCCGACGGGCGGCATCGCGGTGCTGAAGGGGAACCTCGCTCCGGGCGGGGCGGTGGTCAAGCGTTCCGCCGCTTCGCCGAACCTGCTGCGGCACACGGGCGAAGCGCGCGTCTTCGACGATCTCGCCGCCGCCGAGAAGTATCTCCTCGACGACAATTCCGACATGGACGAAAACAAGGTGATCGTTCTGAGAGGATATGGCCCGAAGGGCGCGCCGGGGATGCCGGAGTTCGGCAACTATATGCCGATTCCCCCGAAGCTCTCGCGGCGCGGCATCCACGACTACGTGCGCATCACCGACTCGCGCATGTCGGGAGGCGCGTTCGGGACGGTTGTCCTCCACGTCGCCCCGGAAAGCGCGGCGGGCGGTCCGCTCGCCGCCGTGCGCGACGGCGACACGATCACGCTGGACGTGGAGCGGAACCTCATCCAGCTCAACGTGCCGGACGCGGAGATCGCCGAACGCCTGAAGGGCGTGAAGCCGAAGGAGCATCCCGACATCACGCGCGGCTTCGTGCGGAATTTCATCGACAACGTGTTGCAGGCCGACGAGGGCTGCGACTTGAGGTATTTGTGAAAACAGGAGATGCACATGGATCTTAATTTGATCAAGGGAATCTGCCCGATCGTGGCCGCGCCGTTCGCGAAGGACGAGTCGGTGGACTACGATTCGCTGCGCAACCTCGTGGCGACGCTCGCCAAAGGCGGCTGCCACGCGCTCACGCTCTTTGGTATCGCGGGAGAGTACTACAAGCTCGACGACGCCGAGCAGCGCGAGATGATGCGCGTGACCATCGACGAGGCGCACCGGCACAATGTGCCTGTCATCGTCTCGGACACGCGCCACTCCACGGTCAACGCCATCGCATTCGCGAAAGAGATCGAACAGGCGGGGGCAGACTGCATGATGGTACTGCCGCCGTTCTTCCTGAAGCCCGGCGCGGATCTCATCTACCAGCACACGCTCGCCGTTGCGCAGGCCGTTCCGTCGATGCCGATCATGATGCAGTACGCGCCGGAGCAGACGGGCGTGGCGATTTCGCCGGACGTGTTCGCGAAGTTGACGGGGGAGGCCCCGAATGTCATTTACTACAAGATCGAGTGCAAGCCAGCCGGCAAGTACATCTCAAACCTGATCGGCAAGCTCGGCGACAAAATCCGCGTCTTCGCCGGCAACGCGGGCTACCAGATGCTGGAGACCTTCGACCGGGGCGCGGTCGGCGCGATGCCGGGCTGCTCAATGTTCGACCTGTATCTCGACATCTACGACAAGTACTTCTCCGGCGACCGCGCGGGGGCGATCGAGGCGCACAACTTCATCCTGCCCATCCTCAACCACATCCGTCAGAACGTGGAGGAAATCATCTACTTCGAGAAGAAGATCCTCATGAAACGCGGCATTATCGCGACGGACGTCTGCCGCCGCCCGACCTTCTCCGTCGATGACGAGTTCGAGAGTCTCTTCGAGGAATACTACAAGCTTACATCACCGAGGTTCAGCCATGCCTAAACACGCACTTGTGACGGGAGCCGGGACAGGCATCGGACGCGCCATCGCACGTGAGCTGGCGAAGGCCGGCTATGACGTGGCACTGCATTGCAACGCCTCGCGCGACGGCGCCGAATCGGCGGCGGCGGAAATCCGCGCCCTCGGTCGCCGCGCCGAAGTCTATCAGGCTGACCTCTCCGACCTTGCCGCCATCGACGGTATGTTCGAGGCGTTCAGGAAGGACTTGGAACGGCTCGACCTCTTCGTGAACAACGCGGGCATCACCCTCCTCGCGCCGTTCTTGGAGATGACGCCGGAGGCGTTCGACAAGAACTACGCGGTCGATTTCCGCGCCCCGTACTTCTGTATGCAGAAAGCGGCGAAGATGATGGTGGAACAAGGAAACGGCAACATTGTCGCCATCGCCTCAAACAACGCCTACTGCCAGTTCGCGTGCGCCTCTGCGTATGCGGCGATGAAGGCGGGGCTCGTGAAGATGGTTCGCAGCATCGGACTCGAAATGGCGAAGTACGGCATCCGCGTCAACGCGATCGCCCCCGGCTGGACGGACACGGGCGCGGCCCGGCTGGACGCAAAGGAGTCCACCTACTACAAGATTCCTCTTCGCCGCTGGGTTCAGCCCGAGGAGGTCGGACAGGCAGTCCTGTTCTTTGATTCACCGGCGGCAGCGTCTATTACCGGCGTAACGCTCGTCATGGACGGTGGTGCGCAGCTTCTTTCTGACAAGGGCGAGAAATACGGGTTCGAGAAATGAAGAAAATCGACTACAAATGGTTTGCGCTGTTCCTTCTGTGGGTGGCGTTCTTCCTGCAGCAGGGAACACGGCAGGTCTATGGACCACTCCTCGGTTCCATTCAGGGGGCGGTCGGCGCGACGGACATCCAGCTTGGATTTGTGAGCACGGTATTCACGCTCGTCTATGGAATCACCATTCCGTTCGCGGGTTTCGCGGCCGACCTCTTCAGCCGCAAGTGGATGGTGGTGGCTGGCGTCGCCATCTTCAGCGCCGGTATCCTGACCTCCGGATTTGTGACGTGTATCGGTGCGCTGGTTGTGACCTACGGGTTCGTCAACGGATTCGGCCAGCCGTTCTACTATCCGTCCTCGACTTCGCTCATCTCACAGCTTCACGCCGACTCCAAGGCGACGGCGCTTTCGCTTTTGCAGCTCGGTATGTATGGCGGCGTCATCGGTTGTAGCTGGCTCGCCGGATGGTTCGCGGGACTGGGAACGGAAGGGTGGCGCCTGCCGTTCAAGGTGCTCGGCGCGTTGGGCCTCTGCTGGGCGGCCGTACTTGCGCTGACGCTCCGCAACACGGGCATCTCGCGCTCCCGCACGACTGAAGACACGGGGTCGCAACTTGTTGCGACCGATACGGACACGGATCGCGTCACGATCGGGGCGGCGCTCAAGGCGATGTTCACAAAACCCGCCGCCGTCTTAATCGCGTTGGCCCTCGGCATGGAGGTGTATGTAGATGTCGGCTTCAAGACATGGATGCCGAACTACCTCTCCGAGACGTTCCACGTCAGCAAGGCCTCCGCCGGACTCAACGCCGTGCTGTGGCACTACCTCGGCGCGGCGCTGGGCATCGTGATCGGTTCCCGCATCGGCGACAGACTTGTCAAGCGGCATCCGACGATCCGGTTCTGGGTGATCGGGGGCGGGCTGCTCCTGGGTGCGCCGTTCATCTTCCTGATGTCACAAGCCACGACCTACCTGATCTGCTGCGTGGCGATGTTCCTCTTCGGGGTGTTCCGAGGCGCGTATGACTCCAACAACTTCGCCGCGTTCTTCGATGTGGTCGAGCCGCGTTATCACGCCTCGGCGGCGGGGTTCAATTTGATGATCGCGTTCCTGTTCGGGTGTTTCTCGCCCACCGTGCTCGGCTGGACGAAGGAGCATTACTCGATGGCAACGGGGCTGGCGACCCTTTCCTGCGCCTACCTCGCGGGTGTTGTCCTGCTCGTGTTCGCCTGCCGCTTCTTTGCCACGCCCAAGCCCCGTTCCGTCGCTGACCGGTAGCTGCTCCAACAGCCTTCCTTCCGTTCTGTGTCTCTCCGCGAGAGATCGAAATCGTCGAAATAGCAATCGTCGAGAGGTTTTGCAATTGGTTTAAAGATTCTTTGCGCCCTTCCCGTGAGCAGCGGCTAACAAAGTGGTAAAATCGGGAAGGGCGCATCTCCGTAATTCAACAAGAGCCTGTGGCGCTCAAACACGGAAATGTCCGTTTCATGGTCTCACGCAAAGTTCGCGAAGTCCGCGAAGCTTCGGTTATTTTCCCTCCCTTTGCGAACGTGGCGGACTTTGCGTGAGGTTGAAATTCCTCCGTTGGACAATTTTTCAAATTCAGAAAGCATATCGGCTCTCTAGAACGACACGGACTTTCACCAGTTGGGTGAATCCGTTTTCTGTCGTAACGTTGTACGTTTTGTGGGCCAAAGTCACTTTTTCCGGCAATTTCTCTGCGTACTCCGCGACCTCAGCGGCTCTGCGTGAGAACCCAAACGAGGAATC
>JAFSTA010000275.1 GCA_017450695.1 Kiritimatiellia bacterium
CGTGGCGGACTTTGCGTGAGGTTGAATCTCCGCGTTCGGTATCGCAGGCATCTGCATGGATCACGGTGAAAAACGCAGCTGCGCCCATGAATTGATCAAAGATTCCTCTGTTGCCTTTCCCGAACAAGGGTTTTTATCTCTCGCAGAGGCGCGGAGACGCGGGGATTTTGTGGGGTTACGACAGTTTCCCGAACGATGTTCGATTCACCTGCCGGGTGAAGGATCGTCCCCTTCCTTGCAGTCCGACCATACCGTTTTTTTCATTTAAAATTCCGCTGTTTCGGGCCCTTCTAGCCTACTCTGCGGCCTCCGCGGCTCTGCGTGAGAACCCAAACGAGGAATCCAGGTAAAATCTCCGCGTTCGGTATCGCAGGCATCTACATGGATCACGGTGAAAAACGCAGATGCGCCCGGCGCGAAGCGCCTCCGCTTCTCCGCTTGATTGGCGGGGGTGAAAATGCTAGGATACCGGCTACTGCGATTGGGGAAATCGGAATTACGGACCGAGGAGGAGAAAGATGAAACGAGCGATAACATGGTGGATGGTGGTTTTCTCGGCGGCGGCGCTTGCGGCGGAGCCTGTCAGGGAATCTGAGGTGGATGCCGCGCCGGTGGTGTCCGTCGGGCTGTTCAAGAACGGGTTTGCCTTGGTGACGCGGCGCGTCACGCCGAATGCCGACGGAATCGCGTGGGTGCGCCCGGCGGGCCAGCCGTCCTACGGCACATTTTGGTATTCCTCGACGGATCCCCTGCGGATCACGTCGGAGGTGATCCGCCTTCGGCGCGAGGACGCCCCGAAGTTTTCGGAGTGGACGGAGTGGGCGGAAACCTTCGGGGGACGGAACGCGGAGGTGACCTTCCGTGCGGCCGCCGCGTTGTCCGCGACGCTGGAAGCGGCGGCGAGGTCGGCGGGTTGCCGCGTACGGGTCTGTTCCTACGCGGAGGAGACGATCTTCTCGCTCTCGGGCTACGTGTTGCCGCCCGCCGCGGAACGGCGGGCGCAGCCGCGACCCTCCAACCAGATGTGGGGCGCGAGATACGCTTCTCCCATCTCCGTTGCAGAGAAGGAGAGTCTGACCTTGCGCCTCGCCTCCGGTTCGACCGTTGTGATTCCGAGCGACAACATCGTCGCCGTCCAGACAAAAGAAGGGGAGGCGATCCCGACACCGGTCTGGAAATTTGAGGGATCGACCCGGCCGTTCACCATCCAATACCTGACCTCGGGCGCGATGTGGACGCCTTCCTACCGACTGGATCTCTCCGGGGGGAAAGGCCAGCTCACGATGGGTACGGAGCTGCGCAACGAGATCGTCGATTGGAAGGAGGTGGAGGTCTCGTTGATTTCCGGTTTCCCCAACATCCGCTATGCCGATGTCCCGTCCCTGTTGGGGGCGGGCGTGAAACTGAACCAGTACCGCGACATGGTGACGTATGCGGAAGACGGTTCGTCGGATCCGTGGTCGCAGAGGCGGCGGCGCGGCGTGATGGGCCAGAGCGTGATGCTCAATTCCGCTGGCGAATCCGATTTTGATGTCGCCACCAGCGGGTACGCCGCGACGGCGATCGGCAGCGGTTCGGACATTCACTACCGTTCGATCGGAAAGGTTTCGCTCGCGCAAAATTCCGTCTGTTCCATTCCGCTGGGAAGCGGCGAGACGGAGGTGAAACGGATCGTCGATTGGGACGTGAACGACACGCGTGACCAGGACGGACGGTTTCAATCGAATCCGGATGGCGGGAAAGGCGCCGTCTTGTGGGATGCCGTCCGCTTCCGGAACTCGTTCTCGTTCCCGATGACGACCGCGCCGATCGAGGTGACGGAGAATGGGCGCATTCTCGGGCAGACGCGCAGCGACTGGACGAATCCAGGCGACATCGCGCGGGTGCGGATCACCCACGCCCTCTCCGTCAAAGGTTCCTACGCCGAGACGGGCGACGGGAAAACCATCTCCTCGAAAATCGCCTCCCTGCAGCAAGGCGAGCGTTTCGATTTCGATCACCGCCACTACCGGAAGGAAATCGTGGCCGGGAAATTCACCGTGCAGAACTTCCGCGCGGAATCCGCCTCCCTGACGATTCGGAAGACCATCTCCGGCGAGATCATCGAGACCTCCATCCAACCGACGAAGAACGTGACGCCCCCGCCGACCGACAACCGCGTCAACCTGGTGCGCCAGCTGACCTGGGAGTTCGATCTAAATCCCGGCGAAAAACGCGAATTCACCCTGACCTACTGGCTCTGGGTCTTGATTTGAGCGAACGGGAAAACCGACGTGAGCCGACGTGAGCGCGGCAAGGGTAGGTGGTTAGGTGGTTACACGCGCCAGCTGAGAGGCTGAGAAGGAAAGCCGACGTTACGGCTGTTCCGGGAGGAGGGGGAAGTTGTCGTCCAGGCGATTCACCGACGCGGAGACGAGCCGGATGATGCTCTCCATGTCCGTGAGGTCGATCACCTCCACGGGCGAATGCATGTACCGCAGGGGAACGGCGATCTGCACGACCGGTACGCCGCCCCGTTCCGTCTTGATCGCCCAGCCGTTGTTTCCGGTCCCCTTCGGCACGGACTTGACCTGCACGGGGATGCCGTCCTCGGCGGCGGTTTTCCGGAAGAGTTCGACCAGCCCCTTGTGATAGATGGGACCGAGCGAGAGGGAACCGCCCCGTCCAAGCTGGACGTCGCCGCGCACCTTGAAATCATCGCCGGTTCCCCCGTTGGCGAAGCCCACGTCGCAGCAGATCCCGATGGTCGGATGCACCGAGAAGCTGGCGAGCCTGCCGCCGACGAGACCGATCTCCTCGCAGACGGTGGAGACGTAGTGGACGTTCACCTTCGGTTTCTTCGCGGCGGTCGCGAGCCGGATGAACGTCTCGCACATGGCGAAGGTTCCGGCGCGGTTGTCGAAGCCCCGTCCGGAGACGCGGGTGCCGGCCAGGGGACGGTACCCGGAATCCACAATCGCCGAATCGCCGACCGCGACGAGCGCCTCGGCCTCCTTTTTGGAGGACGCCCCGATGTCGCACGGCATCAGCTTCAGGTCTTCCGGCGCGGCCTTCTTCTTCTCTTCGGGGGTCATGACGTGCGGGGGGCGGGAACCGAGGACGCCGTTGACCGGGCCGTTCTTCGTCAGGATGCGAATCCGTTCCGCAGCCGTCAGCGGGGCGAGCACGCCGCCGAGCGGCTGCAGGTACACGTACCCCTGTTCGTCGATGTACGTGACGATGAACCCGATCTCGTCGCCGTGCCCCTCCAGCATCACCGTGGTCTTCGCGCCCACGTCGAGAACCGCGTGCAGGTTCCCGTGTACGTCGATCGTCGGCTGGATCCCGGTCTTCTCCTTGATGCGCCTGCCGATGAGGAGGGCGCCCGCCGACTCCGAGCCGGTAGGCGTCGGCGTTTCCACGAGCTTGCGGAAAAAAGCCTCCTGTTCCGCGGCGATGCGGGGTGCGCCGCCCTGTTGGTCCGCGCCGAGAGTGATCCCGTGCAGGATGATCGCCGCCACAGTCAATACGCAAAAAAACCTTGCTTTCATAGTCCTCCAATCCTTTCGATCCGGGAACGCCCCACCTCGGCGTACCACTCAAGAATGTCCCGCAATTCTACCAAATCGCCTCCACCCCAAGCAAGACCAAATGCAAGGTGTTGGCGGGTGGCGCCGGCATCCCTTCCATCCCCATCCCTTTTATCTCTTCCGTCCCTTTTCCCTCGCTCTCCCCGCCCGCCCCCCAAAATAGCACTTGCTATTGGGGATGGTAAAATGCCATAATACAGGCACATTGTGTCAGGTTTGTGCGAGGGGCGTTGTCATACGTCTCGCAGACAAGGAGGTTCTGATGAGGAAGTATTGGGAGTTGCTGATGGTGGCGGCGCTGGCGGTTTGCGCGGCGCAGGGCGAAACCATCAAGATGATGAGCTTCAACATCCGGATGGGATGTGGGCTTTCCGACCCCTTCCAGTTGGCGGAGGGCAGCCTGGGGTATCTGCCGCAGTGCGCGGAGGTGATCAAGGCGGCAGCTCCGGACTGGGTGGCGATTCAGGAGATCGACCGCAACACCGACCGTGCCGGTCATGTCGATCAGACGGCGGAACTGGCGCGTCTCTGTGGACTGAAGGGCACCTTCGTGTCGAAAGTCACCAAGCCGGGCGGCGAGTACGGGCTGGCGTTGCTTTCGAAGGAGGAGCCGATTTCCGTCAGCAAGGTGTTGATGGCGGGTAGCGCCCACACGCGCGCGGTGCTGATCGCCGAGTTCACGAACTATGTGGTGGCCTGTACGCATTTCCCGCTCACCGCCGAGAACCGGCTCAACGCGGCGCGCGTCGTGAAGGAGACCTTCGCGAATGAATCGAAGCCGGTTTTCCTCGCGGGCGACTTGAACGCGTCGCCGTCGGAGGCGTCGATCACCTCGCTGGCGGAACGCTTCACGATCTTGACCGACACGAACAAGCCGACCTTCCGCGCCGACAACCCCACCTCCTGCATCGACTACATCATGGTCGATCACGGCCACGCCGCGCGGGTGACGGTGAAGGATCGGCAGGTGATCGCCGCGCCGGAGGCGACCGACCACTGTGCCCTAACGGTAACCGCCGAGGTAAAGTTCCCCGGCGCGGTAACGGGGGGGGGTAAGTTGGGCGTGACCGGCATCGCCACATTGGCGGATGCCGTTGTCGGGAATGTCTCGACGCAGAACTGCCTCTACGGAGGTGCGGCACTGACGGATTTTCAGGTGCCCGTCTATCTGAAGGAGGGGAAGAACGGGTTTTCGTACAGCGGGTACGCGGCGGATGCCTCTGACCTGCGCGTCACCGACCTCGCGACGGGGACGCTGCTCCCTTACGAGATCGAGACGTGGAACACCTCCGGTACCTCCGTCGTGTGGGTGAAGGTGCCGACCTTTTCCCCTGCGACCAAGCTGGTGTTCTCCGGCGGCGACGCCTCCGCCTCCCAGGCGACCGGGCAGGGCGACAGCATCTGGACGGATGCCTACAAGGTCTTCCACTTCGGCGATACGCTTGCGAAGGACTCCTCCCCGTTCGGCACGATTATGAGCGTGAGCGAGACGGATACGCAGGACTCCCCCGTCGTGCGGGGATTCCACGGCGGCACGAGCGGAAGGCGGCTGGGGGCGACGGGAATGCCGCCGGCGGACATGGGCCAGATGGGCAACACGTTCAGCGTTTCGTTCTGGATGAAGCTGGACTCGTTGACCCAGCCTTCTTGTTATGTGTTCCAAGTGAATGCTCCCGGCCAGTGGGCGGTTGTGTACAACTATGTGTCTGGCGCTCTCGGCCTTTTTTCAGGCGGGGCATCCTCCCCGGGAATCGGCAGTTCGGATGCCACTTTCGCCATGCCGGTACCGACTGATATGAAATGGCATCATTATGCTTTCACCTACGACGGGACGATCGTGCGGATGTATCGTGATGGTGTGGAAGTCAAGACGAGGACTTCGACGTTCACTTTCTTGACCCGGACTGCCAACGACGGTAGCTTCTACCTCATGGGGAATGCGGGAAGTACGCGGCTGCAAGGGACGCTGGACGAGTTCCGCCTCGAGTCGGTCGCCCGTTCGGCGGATTGGATCAAGGCGATTTACCATACCTCCCATCTGGAGGAGGTTCACGTGGCGGGCGGGCTGTACGACGGGAGCGAGACGCTGACGGATTTTATCTTGCCGGTCTCCTTCCGCGCCAATCGGGGCGGGTTTACTACGGCTCAGCAGATTCGCATGAAGGAAGACCGGAGTTCCTTTCGTTTTGTGAATGAGCTGGACGAGGAACTGGAGTACGAGACGGAGCTGCTGGCGCAGGAGTCCGAGGTAAACTCCGTCTTTTGGGTGAAGGTGCCGAAGTTCACGAAAGATACCGTGGTGAAACTGCGTCTGCTGGACGGTGGCTGTCCGAGTGACACCTACGTCAGCACCGACACCGTCAACTCCAATCTCTGGGACGAGAGCTACGTCCACGTCTGGCACTTGGCGGACACCGCGCGCCGTTGGGATTCCACCGCAGCAGCCATGAACCTCTCCCCGGAAGGGAGCGGTCACAGCTGGGTCAACAACCCGGCGGCGGCGGACGGTCCTACCGGGCGTTACCTCGCCATGCAGACCGGCACGAACTCCTCCGCCTTCGCCGCCGCCAAGTCGTCGGCGCTCCGTTCGTTGCGCAAGCTGTTCACCCTTTCCTTTTGGGCGCGCAAGGAGGACATCGCCACCCCCAAACAGTCCTACGCCTGGCAGTTTTACGTGGGAAGTACCCAGTTCGCGGTTGTCGCCGGGTATTATTCGGATGACAAGAACTGTTTCAGCCTGTATGATTCACGGGCTGGCACAAGACTGGGAATCCACATTCCGGACGAGGAATGGCACCATTACGCCTTCGTCTCCGATGGGACGAACTTGATCGGGTATCGCGACGGCGAGAGCGTGGGAACGCTCCACCCTACGATTGACTTTGGGCAGGATGCGGGAGCAGCGGAGAAAGCCCATCGTGTCGGGCTTTCCGGCGGGTTGGCGCAGGGGTTGATCGGCGCGATGGACGAGTTTCGCATCGAGAACGTGACGCGTTCAGCGGCGTGGATCAAGGCGCTCTACCAGACGCAGCGGATTTTCCGCAAGGGCGTGGCGCGGCTGCCCTCGCCGATTTTCGGGGTGGGCGACTCGGCGACCTGTCTCTCCACCTCCGAACTGCGGTTTGAGGCGGAGCTGGTCTGCCAGCAGCCCTCCAGCGTGTGGCTCTGCTACGGTCCGTCGGACGGCGGACAGAACACGGCGTCTTGGACGAATGCGCTTCCGCTGGGCGAGCTGGCGGAGGGAACGATTGCCACCAACCTCACGGGGCTTGCCGCCGACACGGGGGTCTCCGCGCGGTTTTTCGCGAGCAACGCCTACGGTACGGCGTGGTCGCCGTTGCTCCAGGCGCGCACGGGTACGGAGCGTGGCGTGAAGGCGACGAAAATTGCTGTCACCGGATATGACGGTACCGAGACGCTGGAGGGCTTCCCGCTCTGCGCGGTGCTGAACGCCTCCTTCGGTTTGCCCGAAACCGCCGCCGAGGTACGCTTCCTTACCGAGGACGGCATCGCCCTCCCCTACGAGGTGGAGGAATGGAATCCCGCCGGGGAGTCCGTCGTCTGGATTCGCGTTCCCGAACTGAGCGCCGGAACGACGATTTACGCGACATGGGGTCGCGCCTTCGGGGGTACAACCACGTCCTGGCACAAAACCGCCGTGTGGGGAAGCGGGTACAACTTCGTCTGGCATTTGAGTGACGCCTTGACCGACTCCAGCCGGATCGGGGCGAACCTTTCCGGCGGCAGCTCCTATGTCACGGCGACGAACGGCGTGGTCGGACAGGGGCGGTACCTCGTCAAGAAAACGGAGGGGAACGACTGTACGGCAACCAATTATGAACCCAAGGACATCGGCGGTGCATTCACCTATTCCTATTGGGCGAAAATGGATGCGCTGACCGGACAGCAGTACTTGCTGAATACGGTCTATGCCAGTAACGGGCGTATTTCCATGATCTACGGCTTTTCGGGCAACACGATGGAAATCTATCTGCAGCCGAGCAGTGCGCTGGACTGGTCGCTGAGTGCGACTCGCGAACGCGAGTACTTCCGTTCCCTTTCGCAGATTCCCGTGACCGATTCCGAATGGCACCACTACGCCTGGTCGTACGACGGGCGCATCCTGCGCTCGTATCAAGACGGTGCGCTGGTGAAATCCGGCTTGGTCAACGCCTCCATCGGACAACCCTTCCCCGCCTACGCCCTGCATCAATCGACGATATTCGGCGGCGGTTCAGGGATGACCGGCGCGATGGACGAGATTCGCCTGGAGTCCGTGGAACGCTCCGCCGACTGGATCCGGGCGTGCTATCTCAACCAGACGGGGCAGCTCTGCACCTTGACGCCCCCCTTCGACAAAGGTACCCTGCTGTTCATCCTGTAGCGGGAGGCTAACGCCAGCTGAGAAGCCGCTGCGTAGCGACGACGCCCTCGCCGTCGGCCTCCGGTGAAGCTGCACCCCTGCCGCTTCATTCGGTTCGGTTGGTTGGCAGAAGCGACAAGAGTGTCGCTTCCCCGATGCAACGAAATGCTTCCCTTCCAAACTTTGCGCGAGACAAACTAATCCTCATTTCCATTCCCGTGCGGAACACGGGGGCTGATTGTTGCTCAGAAGGTTGAAAGGAAACAACGGGAACAACTTCATGGACAACTTTCATCCTAGATTCCTCGTTTGGGTTCTCACGCAGAGCCGCTGAGAACGCAGAGAACGTCTCAAAAAATAACGGCTTTTCGATCTCAAACGCGCACGGTTGCGGCAGAAAACTGATTCACCCAAATGGTGAAAGTCCGGCTTCTTCCGGAATGCCGATATTCTTCCTATCCAGCCTTCATTTCTTTGTGATCTCTGTGATCTTTGTGGCTCA
>JAFSTA010000276.1 GCA_017450695.1 Kiritimatiellia bacterium
CGCCGTGCGTGTGTTCGCGTCGCTGTCGGGCGCGGTCTCGGCGGAGGCGCGGAGGGCGCGGCTGGCGGAGTTTCCGGATTCGCTATCTGAAGCGGAGGTTGCCGCGCTGACGAACTTCCTTTCCGTGGCGGAGTCGCGGATCCCGGGCGTGGCGCCCCGCGACGCGCTCGCGCTGAAGAACGAGGCGGCGGACGTCCTGGTCGCCCGCGCCCCGGACGGCTCCGGCCTCGCCGCGTTCTTCGCGGCGCGGTTCCTCGACTCCCGGAACTCGCGCGGGTGGCGCGACTACGCGCTCCAGGCGCTTCCGGGCGCGTGCCTCCGCGACCGCTCCCCCGCCTCCCTGCGGCTGGCGGGGAACGCCTACGCCGCCGTGTTCTCCAGCCCCCGCCTCCGGCGCTTCCGGGGAACCGCGCTGAACGGGCTTGCCGCGTTGGAGCGGGCGGGCGTCCCCGCCGGAGGCATTTCCGCCGAATCCGCCGCGCTCGCCGTCCTGCGCGACCCGCAGCCCGACGGCAACGCCGTCCTCACCTCCGCCGCCCTCTGCCGCGAGCGCGGCTGGACGAACGCCGTCCCCGAACTGCGCCGCCTCGCCGCGTCCTCTCCCTCCCCGCTCGTCCGCCGGGCCGCCGCCTCCGCCCTCCGCGCCCTCGCCGCGACCAATACCGATGAACGCCTCTCCGCCGCGCTGCCGCCGGAAAACAATTGCGGTGAAAGCGGGGCTTTGGTAAAATGAGCCGCGTGATGACGAGAACGAAACAGACCAGGAAGCCGAAAACGCGCCGCGACGGTGACACGTATGCCGTGACCGCCTCGTTCTGTACCGTCCACGCGCTCGTCGGCAAGAACGGTACTTCTCAGCCTCTCAGCTTCCCCGCTTCTCAGCTCTATTCCTACGACTCGTGGGGCACCCCGACTGCGGACGCGACGGGGCACGTCCCTCCCGCTTTCCACTTCTCGTGGCAGAGGTACGGGAGTATCGTGATGGATGGAAGTGGTGACCGAGCCAGATTTGCGAACAGTCAGAGTTCATGAAAAGGAGGATCAAACGATGAAACAATGGTTGGTGCTTGGAATCGCGCTGGCAACCGCAGGTGGATTGCTGGCGAAAGAACTGCCGTTCACGGGTGAAAACTGGATTCCCGATCCGCTGAACACGCGGCTTGTGGATGGCGGCCTTCAGTTTTCCGGGAGCAATCAGAGTGCGCTGGTCAGGAGTACCTTGCCGCGTGCGAAGCGGGTCTGCGTCTCGGCGAGCTTTCGGGTGGGGACGGTCGTGGGCGACAGCTGGTCGGTGGCAGGTGTCGCGATACAGGACGATTCCCGGAACTTCTGGCACGTGGCGCTGGTGAAGGCGCCGTCCGCCAACGGCGGATGGAGCGGGTTTGAATTGGCGGAGATGCGCGACGGTAACTGGTTGTCGCAAAACGAGCTGAAACAGGCGTTCGTCAGCCGCGGGCGTCCCTGGCGGGAAGGGGAGACCTACCGCTTTCTGCTGGAACTCGATCCGGAAGGAATCACCGGGACGATCCGGGATGAGAAGGACGAGACCTTGTTCCGAGAACGCTATCTCTTCACAGCTGCCGCCGTGACGAAAGGTTTGCCCGCGTTACATCTCACGGGCGGTTTCCGGGGTGTGTATTCGAATGCCGTTGCCGAGTTCTCCGAGCCGGTTCCCGATGAAAAGAAGCCGATTGCCCCGTACCGTTCCGATTCCTTCGTGCCGACGGTGACGGGGAAGAAGACCGGATTCTTCCATCTCCAGCAGAATCCCGACGGGCGCTGGTGGGTGATTGATCCGCTGGGACGCGGAACCGTTCTGCTCGGTGTCGATCACGTCACGTTCTGGGGACACTGGTGCGAGAAGATGAAGTGCAACCCGCACTTCGAGAAGAACAAGAAGAAGTACGCGAACAAGGCACAGTGGGAGGAGGAGGCGCTGGCGCGTCTGAAACGGTGGGGCTTCAATTTCCTCGGCGCGGGATGTGATCCCGACCTGCAGCATCGCGGGTTGATCCACACGATCTTCCTGAGTTTCGGCGACACGTTGGCATTCTCCGATGAAGAGTATTACATCACGCCGAACGAAGGGCGTCCCTGTTCCGGATTCCCCAATGTCTTCCACCCCGATTTCGCCGCCAGCTGCAAGTACCGGGCCAGGATTCACTGTGCGCCGAACCGGGATGACCCGTGGCTCTTCGGGTACTTCATCGACAATGAGCTGGCATGGTGGGGGCGCGGAAAGCTCAACACGGGACTTTTTGCCAGCGTGTTGAAAAAGGCGGCGACGCATACGGCGAAAATCGCGCTGCGTGATTACTTGAAGGCAAAGGCTGGCGATTCCGTTGAGCGCTTCAACCGGACATGGCAGACCAAACTCCGGTCTTGGGACGAAATTCTCACCGTGACGGAGCTGCCCGAGACGACGAAGGAACAGGTTGCCATCAAGGAAGAGTTTCTGCGGCTGGTTGCGGAACGCTATTTCTCGATCAGCGCGGCGGCCATACGCGAGGCGGATCCGAACCATCTGGTGATGGGGGCGCGTTTCGCGGGAACGGGCGGTGCGCACCCGATCGTGTGGGAGGTCTCCGGCAAATACTGCGATCTGGTGACTTTCAACTGTTATCCGTGGGCGGATCTGGACGCCAACACCGTTTTTGTGGATCGAAGCCCCGATGCGGAACGGGTGATCGACCACTTCACGAAGTATTACGACTACGTGAAGCGACCGATGCTCGTGACCGAATGGTCGTTCCCCGCGTTGGATTCCGGACTTCCCTGCCGCTACGGCGCGGGGCAACGCTTCCGGACGCAACGCGAACGGACGGAGGCGACCAGCCTCTTCGCCCGCACGATGCTGAGCCTGCCGTTCCTTGTCGGCTATGACTATTTCATGTGGGTAGATGAACCGGCACTCGGTATCACTCCCGTCTTTCCCGAAGATTCCAACTACGGGCTGATCAACGAGGATGGAAAACCGTATGAACTGTTGACCGGGATGTTCGCGGAGTTACAGGGCAACATCGGACGGATGCGTAATCAGCAACCGCCGAAATCGAGGCGCGTCACGGCGAAGGCTTGTCCGACTCCCGCGCAATGCTTGGCGCGCGTGGGGAATCCGGCGGCGGGCAAGAGCTGCCGCTTTACCCGCGAGGGGAACGGTTACGTCCTGGCGACGGATGCGCGGCTGGAACTGCGTGGGGCTGTCGGCAACTACCAGATGATTGATTCGATTACATGGAAAGGAAAGCCGCTCAGCGCCTACAACGCGATGATCTGCCGAAATGGGCCGGAGTGGATTGATGCCGCCCAACTCACCGATGTCGCGTTCGAGGAACGGGGCGGGCTGGGAATCCTGACGCTCACGAGCAGGAGGGAAGGACCGGCGAAGTTCCAGATCGTTCATCGCCTGACGGTCTATCCCGACAGGCCGTTGATCCTGTGCGAACTTGTCAGCCTGACCAACCTGGACGAGAATCCGCTCCAGCTGGAATCCGTCTATTTCCGTCTCTACTCCACCATGAAAGAGACGCCGAAATCTGAGATCCCGAACCTCTGGAAAGGGACGCCGCGTACCTGTTGGATGGATTCAAAAGACGGACGGTATATCGGGTTCTGCGCCCCGACGCAGAGTCCCGGCCAATTCTATTTCTGGGTTGGGGAGAGTGGGGATGCCCATCCCGACACGTGGTTCACGTTCCCCGGTTCGATGACGATTCCGAAACAAGGCGAATACCGTCCGGAGACCCCCATCTATGTCTTCTGCGTGTTCGGGGATGACGGGATCGAGAAGTGGACTTCCGCGACGGACGAGCTGGTGCAGAAATGCGACAAAAAGTAGGCGGGCGTCCCGCTCCCACATTCCAAAAATGTCGTTCTTGACACTTGCTAAATGTTTGGTAAACTAGCTTTTTCGTTTTGCGAATGAGAGAGGGGAAATCCCCAGGAGGAAGGTTGCAGTGAACAATATCGTTCAACCGTTGCTTGAATTGCAGGAGATCGACAGCAGGATCCGGGAACTTCAGCAGGAGATTCGGGACATTCCGGACAGGAAGGTCCAGGAGTCGAGGAACCTGAACAACGCCAAGAAGGATCTGGAAAAGGCGAAGGCCAATATGCACGAGCAGGAAGTCGCGATCAATGCCTCCGAGGCCGAGATCAAGGCGATGCATGAGCGGATTGACCAGCTGCAACAGGATCAGGGCAATCTCAAGACCAACGCTGAATTCAAGGAGTTTAGCCTGGAGATCACGAAGTTGACCAAGGACGTGGAAACGCAAGAGCGTCTGCTGCTGATCAAGCAGGACGACCTGATCCCGTTGCAGGGGCGCGTGAAGGAAGCCGAGGCGAAACTGGAGAAGGAACGCGCGGAGGTCGAGGGGTATCTGCAGGAACTGGACGCCCGGCTCGCTGAGGTGGAAGCGGCGCTGAAGGAAACCGAGGCCGAGCGTCAGGCTTTCGTGGCGAACGTCTCGCCGAGTCTGCTAACCTACTACAACCGTCTGCGCGAACGCCGCTGGCCAATCTTGGTCGAGTTGCTGGACGGTGGCGCCTGCAACGGATGCCACCTGGTGCAGCCGCCCTCCAAGCTGCAGCAGGTGAAGCTGGGCGACAAGATGGTGACCTGCGAGATGTGCGGACGCATCCTGTACTATCCGCAAGTCTAGGTTCATTGGATTTGGATGGCGGGGAGAGTGACCGATCGCTCCCGTTTCGGCGGGGGAGGAAAGTCCGGACTCCGTAGGGCGAGAGGTCCGGTCGTGAAGGCCGGAGGGGCATCCTGAACGGATGCCGACGGAAAGTGCCACAGAAACAAACCGCCCGTGCCGTAAGGCGCGGGTAAGGGTGAAAAGGCGGTGTAAGAGACCACCGGGCAGATGTGAGAATGTCTGCCGTCAAGGTAAACCCCCTCTGGAGCAAGATCGAATAGGGGATGCGAGACGCGGCCCGCGTCACTTGCCTCGTGCGATAGCGTTCCGGGTTGATCGCGTAGATGAATGATCGGAACCCGCAGCGATGCGGGCGAACAGAATCCGGCTTATTCGCCTCCCCGCCATCTTTTATTTGAAAGGAATGCGATATGAGTGAATCCAAACGTACCATGATTGTGACATCCGCGTTGCCTTACGCGAACGGGGATATCCATCTCGGCCATCTGGTCGAGTACCTGCAGACTGACTTCTGGGTCCGTTTCCAGAAGATGCGCGGGAACCGTGTCGTTTACATCTGCGCGGATGATACGCACGGGACGCCGATCATGGTGCGCGCGCGTCTGGAGAATACCACGCCCGAGCAGTTGATTGAGCGGAGCTACAAGCAGCACACGGCGGACTTCGCGGATTTCGAGATCGCCTTCGACCATTACGGATCCACCAATTGCGTCGAGAACCACGGGTTTGTGGATCAGATCTACGCGGCGATGGAAAAAAAAGGGTTCGTCTCGACCAAGAAGACCAAGCAGTTCTACTGCGACCATGAGAAGATGTTCCTTCCCGACAGTTTCCTGGTGGGTGTCTGTCCGAAGTGCGGTGCGCCCAATCAGTACGGGGACTCCTGCGAGGCCTGCGGACAAACCTATTCGGCGGAGGAACTGAAGTCGCCTCGGTGTAAATTCTGCGGGCAGGAGCCGTCCATTCGGGAGTGTGAACACCTCTATTTTGAACTGGAGCCTTCGCGTGACTTCCTCGCTGTCCTCGTTCCGCAGATCGTGACGCCGGACATCGCGAACAAGCTGCTGGAATGGTTCAACGAGCCGCTGCGTGGCTGGTGCATCTCGCGTGACGCGCCCTATTTCGGGTTCGAGATCCCCGGGCATCCAGGCAAGTTCTTCTACGTCTGGGTGGACGCGCCGATCAACTACATGGGCGCATTGCTCGCCTGGTGCAAGGAGCACGGCCAGTCCTTCGACGACTGGTGGCAGAATCCGCAGACGGAAATCTACCATTTTATCGGCAAGGATATCGTGCGTTTTCACTGCCTCTTCTGGCCGACGATGCTGCACGCCGCCGGCTTCCGTCTACCGACGAAGGTTTTCGTCCACGGCTTCCTGACCGTCGATGGAGAGAAGATGAGCAAGAGCAGGGGCACGTTCATCCAGGCGAAGGCGTATCTCAAGTACCTCAAGGCGCAGGATCTGCGTTTCTACTATGCCTGCAAGCTCAACAGCACGACCGACGATCTCGACCTGAACACGGAGGATTTCGTCAACCGTGTCAATTCTGATCTGGTCGGCAAGATCACCAACCTCGCTTCGCGCGGTGCGCAGATGCTGCAGAAACATTTCGATCGCAAGCTCGGTAAGATGGATGCGGCGGGCGAGGAGGTCTGGAAACATGCGCGCGCCGTCGCCGATGTCATCGCCGATGATTTCGAGAACCGCAATTTCTCGAAGGTGATGGTGGAACTGCGCAAGATTGCGGACGAGGCCAACCAGTATTTCGACTCGAAATCCCCCTGGTCGCTGGTCAAGCAGGACCCTGAGGCGGCACGGCAGGTGCTGACTTCCATCCTGAACATCTTCCGTGTCCTGGCAATCTACCTCGCGCCGATCCTGCCGTCTTACGCCGTGCGCGTCGCCAAGCTCTTCCGGGAGGCTCCCTACGTGTGGGACGATCTGGCGAAGCGTCTCGAAGACGTCGAGATCGAACCGTACGAATACCTCGCCACGCGCATTGATCCGAAAAGCATTGCGGCGCTCATGGAGGAAAACAGGAAGCTGGGCGCGGTTCCCCCGCCCCCGCCCAAACCCGTTCCCGGACAGCCGGCGCCGGTCAAGGAGACGATCGATTACGACACCTTCGCGAAGGCGGATTTGCGCGTCGCGAAAGTGCTTCAAGCCGAGACGGTGGAGGGTGCGGACAAACTGTTGCGCCTCTCGCTCGACATCGGGGACGGGCGCCCGCGTACTGTGTTCGCGGGAATCCGCAAGGCGTACGATCCTGCGTCGATCGTTGGACGCAGCGTGGTGATGGTTGCCAACCTGGCGCCGCGCAAGATGCGGTTCGGCGTGTCGGAAGGCATGATCCTTGCCGCCGGGAATCCAAACGGTTCCCTCTTCCTCGTTACGCCGGACGAGGGGGCGATTCCCGGAGCGACTGTCAAATAATCCTTCGTCCCCGTGAAAACGGGATTGACCGACGGGGGTGAAAAACGATACACTACAGGCACTATGAGCGACAAACCAGATGCAGAAGGCGGCAAGGCCGAGAACCTGAACGAAGAAAACCCGATCACGTTGGACTTGGACTTCGCGCCGAGCTGGGCGCGTACGGATCCATCCGCCAACATCGAGCGGTATCGGAAAGACGAATATCAGTCGGAAGAGCGGACGGATCGTCCGGATCGGTCGAGAGACCGTCGCGACCAGGATCGTCGTCCCCGTCGCCGCGAGTTCGACGGAGAACGTTCGGATTCGCCGCGTCCGCCGCGCCGTCCGCGCCGCGATTCCGAATTCCCGCCGCGTCGCGACTTCCGTGATTCCCCGCATCCTGCGTCGCACGCGCCGCAGGGGGAACGCCGCGCTCCGGAAGATCGTCCGCATGGCGATCGCCGGAACGGGGGACGCCGTCCTGACGGCGGACGCCCGCCGCGCCGCGAGTACCTGCCGCCGCTGCCGCTGGAAATTCGCGTGCTTCCCGAGCAAAAGGCCCTGGGCGCCGTCATCCGGAAGATCCAGACCACGCGCCGTGCCTTCCCGCTGCGGGATCTGGTCATGCTCTTTTTGAACAACCCCAACTCCTGCCAGTTCCGCATCGAACCGCGCAAGGAGGAAAAACTCCAGTTGTTCCAGTGCAAGATGTGTGGGATGCCAGCCCTCACCGAGGAGGAAATCCGCCAGCATATTCTGACCTGCCACATGGAGGAATGCTTTGAGGTGGAAGAGGTGGAGTGCGAACCGCCCAGTGGTCAGTTTGTCTGCGTCGCCCGGTGCGGTTTGAGCGGCGAGTTGCTGGGACCGCCCAACCATCACAGCTTCAGCGCCAAGGTACACGAGATGCTGCGTACGCGCTTTTCCAACATGAGCGAGGAGAGCTACCGCTCGCGTATCGAAATGGTGCGTGATCCCGAAGTAATCGAGGAGTGGCGCAAGCAGTGTACGAAGAAAAAGCTGTATCGCCGCAAGGTCGATACCGCTGCCCCGGCGCCGAAGCCGCCGGAGGAAGGTGCAGAGGCCGGGAGTGCGGCGGAAGAGCAGCCCAAGCCACAGGGCGTGGAACGGGAAATGGCGGAAAGCATCTTCCAGCGGGAGATTTTGCCGCAGCAGATTTCCACCCCCCGCCATATGCTTTGCCCGGTGACTGTTGCCCTGAAGACGCCGAGTCGGCAGCTCCACTTCCAGTTGCAGAACATCTTCTCGCGGGAGCAGCGCGGCGCCTCCATTACTTTGTCGCTCGCACTTCGCGGCGCCTTCCGCCACCGCTCGCTCCAGCTCTTCCGCGCCAACGAACCGCACGGGATGGAATTTGTTCAGCAGACCAAGCCCGCCCCGCTCGAATCCGAGCACTTGGTTCCCGCGTTGCGTGACGTGCTGGAATTCATCCAGACGCATCCGGGTTGCCAGAAGCAGGAAATGTTGGACGCCCTCTCGCCGGAGAACCAGCCGGAGCGGACCAAGGAACTGCTCGCGCACCTCGCTTGGCTCGTGGAAAAGGGGCATGTGATCTGGTTCTTCAACGACACGCTGTGCGGACCGATCGATTACCCTGTTTTCCATCACCAGAAGACCGACAAGCCGAACGCCAAGAAGGAGGCTCCTGCCGAACCTGCTTCCGCACCTGCGGAGGAGGCGCAGCCGTTCGCCGCAGAACCTGCCGCCGAGACGCAGTCTGCCGACGAATCTGCCGAGGCTGAGGTTTTGCAAGGCGGTGTTCCCGTCGCCGATCCGGCCCCCGCTGTTGAGCCTTCTGCAGCCGAGGTGCCGCCTCCTGCTGAACCTTCCGCTCCCGCCGACGAGGCGTCCGCCGAGTCTGCGCCGGCTCCAGAAACCGTTCACGCCGATCCGGCTGCACCGGAAAAGTCCGAGTAGAGTCGCGATGGATACGATTTTCGATTCCATCGACGATGCGCTTGAGGCGCTTCGTAGAGGCGAGGTGATTTGCGTCACCGATGACGCCGACCGGGAGAACGAGGGCGACGTGATTTGCGCCGCCGAACACGCGACTTTGCAGAATATCAATTTTATGGCGACCCACGCCAAAGGGTTGATTTGTATGCCGATGTCCCGTGCGTTCACGGAGAAGCTCGACCTTCCCCAGATGGTGGAGCGGAACACGGACAACCATTCGACGGCGTTTACGGTCTCGATCGATTACAAGACCACGCATACGGGAATCTCCGCTGAGGAGCGTTCCGTAACCGCGCGGATGTGCGTTGACCCGAATGTGAAACCGGACGACTTTCGCCGTCCCGGTCACATGTTCCCGTTGCAGGCGCGTGTTGGCGGTGTGCTGAAACGCGCCGGTCACACCGAGGCGACTGTCGATCTGCTCCGTCTGGCGGGACTCCAGGAGTGTGGGCTTTGCTGCGAGATTATGAAGGATGACGGCACGATGGCGCGACTGCCGGACGTGCGTGAGTTCTCGCAAAAGTTCAACCTCAAGCTGATCTGCATCGCCGACCTCATTTCCTACCGTCGCCGGAACGAGCGGTTGATCTCGCTGGTGGAAACGGTCGATATGCCGACAGCCTACGGTCACTTCACCTTGAAGATGTTCCAGTCGCATCCCGACGGACTGGAGCATCTGGCGCTCACGATGGGCGACCTCGCCGACGGCAAGCCTGCGCTCGTGCGTGTCCATAGCGAGTGTTTCACCGGAGATGTGCTCGGCTCGTGTCGCTGCGATTGCGGCAACCAGTTGCACCAGGCGCTCCGCATGATCGCGGCGGAAGGTCGCGGTTGCCTTCTCTATATGCGGCAGGAGGGACGCGGGATCGGACTGGCGAACAAGTTGCATGCCTACCGTTTGCAGGAGCGCGGACTCGACACCGTGGAGGCGAACATCCAGCTGGGGTTCCCGCCGGACTTGCGTGACTACGGGATTGGCGCGCAGATTCTCTCCGAGCTAGGACTCTCCAAACTTCGCTTGATGACCAACAATCCGCGCAAGATTGCCGGACTGGAGGGATACGGGTTGGAAATCATCGAGCGGGTGCCGATCATCGTTCCCGCCAACGAATACGATGCCCGCTACCTCGACACCAAGAAAGAGAAGATGGGGCATCTTCTCTGAACCCGCAGGGAGTGGCGTATTACGCGAAGTGTCGGCGGTAGGTTTGCTTCACGCAGAGCGGGATGGGGCGAACGAGAAACCAAAAGCTGGCATCCGGGAGCTGACCGAAAGCTGATGAAAGGAAAGGGGAATGTCATGAAACACGCATTTGTGTATGGTTTGCTGTCGCTGGTTTTCATCACGGTTGGATGCAAAATTCCCGACATATACGGGTCGAATCGTCCGATCGTCGTGGGAATCGCCGAACTGTGCAGATCCGAAGAGAATGTCACCTGCAAAACCACCTACAGCCGAGCAATCTACGCGGCAGGCGGAATCCCGTTTGTGCTGCCCGCCACGACCAACTCGGAAGAGGTGGCGAGGATACTGGGAAAGGTGGACGTCTTGGTTCTTTGCGGCGGCGAGGATGTCGCGCCCGCGCGTTACAAAACCGCACCGGCGCCAAAGCTTGAAGCGGTCAACCTGAAACGCGATGCTTGGGAGTACGCCCTGCTTGACGAGGCCGTCCGGCGTCGCCTCCCGGTTGTCGGCACCTGTCGCGGAATGCAGATCATCAACGTCTATTTCGGCGGAACATTGTGGCAGGACCTCCCTTCCGAACGCAAGAGCGAGGTGAAACACCGCCACACCGGCGACGGGAAATACGTGACGCACCCCATCGCGATGGTGCCTGGTTCCCGCATCTCCGCGCTTTTCGACGGCGCGACGAACGCCGTGGTCAACTCCAGGCATCATCAGGCCGTGAAAGATCTGGCGCCCGGATTGCGCATCACCGCACGTGCCGCCGACGGCGTTGTAGAGGCGATCGAGAGCGAAACGCTACCCATCGCCGCCGTCCAGTTCCACCCCGAAGTCCACTTCGCGAAAGGCGGTCAGCGTGAATTCCTCGTCTTCTTCCGCCGTATCCTCGACTGGGCCGGTTCCCGCTAACCGGATGATGGCTGGCGCGCAACCGCCCCCCGACGAAGTGGCTGTCGCATGTCCTTGCGCAATCGGTCGCGATGCGGCTCCTGTCGATCGTCTATAACCCCTAAATTCCTCGTCTATAACTTAGCTTTTAGCTGTCAGCTTTTAGCTTGTAGCTTTTGGCTAGCCACTCGTCTATAACTTCAACCTCCAGCGTGTAGCAAGTGAGGTAGTCGCAAAACAAGATGTAGCAAGGGCGCCCTCGCCCTTGTGGCAAGGCCGAGGCGGCCTTGCTACATCGCGTATACATGGTTTTGCAATTGCCTCAAGTTATCTGAATCGAATCACTCGCGTATGGCGTGAGCGGGGGGCTCTGTTGCTTTTACCGGACGACGATTTTGATCTCACGCAGAGGCGCGGAGACGCGGAGATTCGGCAAGTTTGCGGCAGTTTTCCTTTGTATTCCCAGCAGTATAGCGGGTCTCTGATTTCGACTCCCTTCGGCGTGTAGTATAGTGAGGTAGTTGCAAAACCCGATGTGTCAAGGACGCCCTCGCCTTGTGACAATGCCTGTTCAACTGCCAACATGATGTCACCTGATCGGCAAGGCACTTCGCCCCATGCGCAAAGACGCACACAGATGCCAACAGGACGGTTTGCGTGAAATGATGCCTCATCACTCATCCTTTCCCTTCGGGAAGAAAATGACCTCCTCCTCTTTCGACAGCCCCGCACGCTCGGTGAAGAGTCTTCGGAACGCCTCGGCATCCTCCTTCTTCAAGGAGCGCAGGTACTGTGTCATGCGTTCGGAGAAAATTCCGGCGACACGTAGGCGATGGTTATTCAGTTTACCGTTCCAGCTTTTGATGCGGTCATACTTTTCGCGCAGTGCCCGCAGATTTGGGGTACTGGGATACCCGATAATAATCGGTGGACGTCTGATCGCCCCCGAAGCGATCAAAGCCTCGTCTTGTTCCCGTGCGAGTTTCACCTTTTCCGTCCAATTCGTTGTCGGGATCATAGTCTCTGCCGCAAGGTAATCCTCGAGTTTGAGAAAAATGGAATTCGTCTGCACAATCACATCGTACTGAGCGATTCTCCACATGAGTGATTCCATTCTATTAAAACGTGTCCAGGTCATCGAATTGTCGAGGCTGATTCTTTTCTCAAGTATTTGTGATGCAACTATAGTTATGACCTCGTTGCGCTTTTTCGCGTCGGAGAAATATCCTTCGAAATCCGCTTTTTGGAATACTGGAGCAAGATTTGTTTGGCACACGATAATGTCTGGATCTGACAACGCTTTGCTGAAAGCATCCATGATCTCATCCCGCTGATCGACAAGGCAAGTGTTGACTTGTCCCCCCGAATCCCAAAGTCCAAGTTCCCCTAACCGTGACCGAATCTGTTTCCCGTCCTGGCAAACGAGGAAGATAGCGAAAAGCAGAACCGTCCCTGCCGCATAAAAGAGCCATCGTATGATCGTTTCTTTTTTCATTGCGATCCCCGTCCTTCGCGCCGCGAAGGACGTTTACTTCCCTTCCTCACGTTTCCTGATGATGTTTTCCATCCTCCGTCTGGAGTCGATATTGAATTGCTCTTCTATCCGTATCGGCCTGCCGACCACCTGCCTGAACCTCTCCGCGAAACGACCGAGATCCTGCAGATCCGGAGACTCGCACAGATAATGCAAACAAAAGGAACGAAAGCGAAACTCGATATGGCGCGCCACTAATTCAATTTCATCCGGCATAGGCTTTTTTATGAAAGGCACTGGTGTCAATTTGCTAAATCGTTGTTCTTCGGCTTTCAACTTCTCGATGAACATGAAGTACGGCTCAAACAGCTCTACACAAGATTCGTAGATATGTTTATGCGCGCGAGTTTCCCATACTTGATCTGCCAAATCTTTTAGCCGCCAAGATGCTTCTGCACACTGACGGGCGATCTCGTCTTCGCGTCTGAACCCCCACCCAGACATCCAACGTGGGCCTTCAACTTTCGTCTCGGGTACATTCTCTTCAATTTTCCCGAAGTCAGCCCGGCAGGCGCTTTCCATCAGCTCGCGGAAGTGACGGCGCCGGATTTCTGGTTCAGGGCATCTATTGATTTTCTCACAGACCATTGAAATGTACTCCCTGACACTGTTGGTCGGGGAGAGTATCACTTCGGGCGCCTTTGCGATAGCCTCCTCGATCTCGCGCTCCTCTTTCGAAGCCGCACAGGCGGCAGTATCGTTCGTCGCGCACGACGCGGGTTTCGTTCCGTGCGCAAAGACGCACACGGATGCCAACAGGACGGTTTTCGTGAATGAATACTTCATGTTGTTTCTCCTTTCGCTGTGTTCAGTCGCCGGGAATGGTGCCGACCTCATCCCCGTCCAACATCACTGTTCCATCAATAAAACGTATGGCCTCGTGCCCCAACTTCTGCACGCTGAAATCGCCGTTGGCGGTGATGGACATGATCTGTCGTGTACCTTCTGCAAAAACTCCAACTGGAGGCGCATTGCTGGCCGTGTCACTCGCGCTTTTCCAGCCGAAGGGGATTTTCCACGTCAGGGTTCCGCCATTTAGCCAGCCGTAAGCCGTATTGCTCGTTTCGGTTCCATCGGGCATCATACGCTTCAATTCGCCGTTGTACCCTGCAAAGTCGTAGGCTTTGGCAAGATAGTTTTCTAAATCGACCGTGTGCCACACGCCAGCCCCAGCTCCTCTCGTGTGCGAAGAAGGCGGGGGAGAAGTCAGAGGGAACGTAAAATATCCCGTCGGGGGAATCACCTCGTCGCAGGGGACTTCCTCGATTTTGAGTCCGAAAAAACACACTTCCAGCGGCAGGACGCGGTACTGCTGAACTAGCAGAAGCCCTCCCGCCCGCCCGGCGGGAAGTCCGAATGTTTGGGTTTGTACGTTATGCCCCTCGATCCCCGTCGGCGTCAGGACCTTCACGAGCGGCGTGTACTCGACACCGGACAGGGAAAAAGAAAGCCGGTGCTCGACGTTCGAGACGCCCCATTGGATGGTTCTCGGTTCTCCGCCAAGAATTGCCGCGTCATTAGCTGAAATAGACACGAGCGGAATGCCGGGAGACTGTCGAAAAGACACTATTTCCCCTATCCCATACTCATGACGGGACAGATGGGCATTGTTTGGTGCAGTCTGCTTAGTCTCTAAACTTACCCGCACCACCGTCATGGCATTCGTCGCTGAAATCACCCGACCCGACCCGTTTTCCGTGAACATGCCGCGCACGACCACGTCGTTCTCCGCGATACTCCACTCCCCGCCCTCGTACAGACACGTCGCGTAGAACGATTCCTGCGCGGAGAGTGGCTTGAACAGCGGCAGGTCGATCGCCTCGCCCCCGACGGTCCGGAGGTTGCCGAGGTTCTCGGACGTGAACGAGAGCGTCCCGCCGTTCGCGCCGCCGTAGGCGTCAACCGTCAGCCGCACGCGCGTGGAACGCCTCGGCGTCCACACGCCCGGCTTTCCCTCGTATTCGTCCTCGAAAATCACCGCCGGGTGGCTGAACGTGACGGTCAGCGACGGCCGGTCGGGGGCGTGCGCCCCCTGCCCTGGCTCCGGCGGGTCGTCGAACCCGCAGCGGCACTGTCCGCCGACCACCGCGAACAGCGCGTTCTCCAGGAGGTAGGTCCCCTCCGCCGCGCAGGTGGAGCCGCACGCGCAGGAGCGGGAGCAGGCGAACCAGACGATGTTGCTGTCGCCGTAGCGCAGGCAGTCGCAGCCGCATCCCGGCGTACCGCCCCTCATGGAAGCACCCAGTTCAAGTACCCCGCCCGGATCATACGGCTCCACGCTCACCGAATAGGCGCGGTTGGACGCGCCGACGCTTTCCGCGAACACGAAGTCGAGCGGCCAGCGGACCAGCGCCGCGCGGGGATCGACGGTCTCCACCAGCGCGTGCGGGCAGTCGCCGGGAACCGAGACCACGAACGGGACCGTTGACGTGACGGCGTACTCGATCCCGACCAGGAGAGGGACGCGGTTCGTCGCGCCCGCGAGGGCGACGACGACGGGATCGCCGAGCCGCGACGGGCGGTCGGCGAGGAACCAGACCGGCGCGGGGCCGTTCGACGCCACGAC
>JAFSTA010000277.1 GCA_017450695.1 Kiritimatiellia bacterium
CGATCCCCCGCACATACGTTACGACAGAAAACGGATTCACCCAAATGGGGAAAGTCTGAACAATTCCAAAGCGCCATGATTCACCACGGGATATACGGAACTTACGGAATCGCCGTTCCAAGAAACCGATGTTTTCCCGTGTATTCCGTGGTTTCCGTGTTTTTTCAAAGTGTCCAACAGCGGAATTTAGGTTGAATTATACAGATGCGCCCAATCGGGGAAGGGGGCGCATCCGTGAATTGTGCAACTGGAAATACGTATCAGTTTTGGAGGAGCGACACCCTTGTCGCTTTTCAAACAAGAAAATGAAGCGGCAAGAGTGCCGCTTCCCTGATCCGGACGTCGAAAAAACGTTGATGCGTGCATGATTCCCGGTCGCACCCGTGGAAGGTTGAATCGCGTTGTTTTTTCAGGTTAGCCCCGCGCCGTCCAGCTCGGAACTCGGAACTTATCGGCAAGCGTTATCTTTTGCTTGGTAACAACTTCAACAACAGCTCAACAACATGGTGATGGCCGTCGCGCAACTGTGCGCCGGGGCTTATCCGGATCGCGGTTGCGCGCCGTCCATTCTGAAGTTGTTTCATGTTGTCTGTGTTGTTTCTTCAATCCCGATCCTAATCAGGTAACAGGTTTTGCAATGCGGATGCGACGGGCACGTCCCCCATTCTCTGCGTGAGAAACGGCGAAGACAACTTAGAACTCAGAACTGGCGGCGACAGCCGCCCTCTGCGGCAGCTGGAAGGTACAGGTCTGGCCGTTGTTTTCGGCCACGTGGACGTCCCAATCTGCGGGACGTTCCTGCGTGGGCACCGGCTTCGGATAGTAGAAATCGATTTGTCGCAGGGTCACGGTGGCCGCTTGCGGCGAGAGACGGAAGAGGCTGTATCCGATGTCCCCCCAGTGGCTGGTCGAAGGCAGACCCAGCGTACGAAAGACGCGTTTGTATTTCCATCCCTGCTCCATCCAGAGCCGTTTCCATTGGTGGTTGTGTCCGTGGATGTACCCGGCTGCCATCGGGGAATCGAAGAGAAGTTTCTCGATCTTGAGTTCCTGTACGGGATGGTGCGCACCGACGAAGACCGGTTTGCGGTAGGCGCGCAGCGTTTCCGTAAGCCATGCGCGTTGTTCCTCGTTCAATTCACCCGGCGTGATCCATTTGTTTTTATCGACTCCCTGTTGCAGAGAATCGAGAAGAATCAGGTCGGCATGGGGAGTCTCGACAATGGAGACGATTCGTCCAGGAACTTTTGTGGATTTCGCAAAGTCCGGGAAGACTTCGAGGAACTCCTCGCGTCGGTCGTGGTTTCCCATTCCGATGGTGAGCTTGACGCCGGCATCGGTTAACGGCTTGACCAGTTGCGCGGCATACCGGTAATCCTCCGGGAGTCCGAAATGGTAGGCGAAATCCCCGAAGAGGACGGCTTGCGCGGGAAGGGGATTCAGGCGCAGAACTTCCGCGATGAACGACCGCAGGTTGCGGCTTTGGTCGTGCGATTTTGTCGGGGAACAATGCGTGTCCGAGAAAAGCACGACGAGGTTCGGGTCATAATCCGAAGGGGAACGCGTGAAGAGTTTCGGTTCTGCGGAGGCTCCTTCTTGCGCGAGTCCTCGACGCGACGCGAGAAACGACGCAAACAATCCAGATAAAAACATTCTCCTGTTACACTTCATACTTACTTCTCCACAGATGTTTTCACTCACCATGCAAACGCAAACAACGCGTTAGTCTAGCCTTTTCCTGTTCTGGAAGTCAAGCGGCGAAAGTCACTCTTTGCAAATGGACAACAACGGGGACACCGGATAGACAACGTGCGAGCGGCCCATTCTGAAGTTGTTTCAAGTTGTCTGTGTTGTTTTCCCAATCCCCTCATGAAGGGTAAGGTGGTTGAGCGGTAAGGTGGTTGAGTGGTAAGTCCGCCGCCTGGTCGCGCTTCGTTGCGTCCGCCATGCGTATCCGGCTTGCCCTGCCGAACACGGCCACCACCCCGAAGCGAAAAGCTGAAAAATGCTTGCTTGACTGGAAAGCGGGAAATAGGGGATAATAAACACGCCCTTTCGATAAGGAGGAAACAATGAATGAATTGGCAGGTAAGCTGGACGCGAAAGGAATGAAGTTCGCGTTGGTGGTTTCGCGTTTCAATAGCTTTTTTACGGAACAGTTGTTGAAAGGTTCGCAGGATTGTTTTGTGCGTCATGGCGGTGATGAAAATGACTTGACGCTGATCCGCGTTCCGGGCGCCAATGATATTCCGACCGTAGTCCTAAAGTTGGCGGCATCCAAGCGTTACGATGCGATTCTCGCGATGGGGGCCGTCATCCAGGGCGCGACCCCCCATGCTGATCTCATCGAGAATACCGTGGCACGTGCGCTTTCGCAGATTTCTCTTGCGCATTCCATTCCCGTGATCAACAGCATCATCGCGGCGGAGAATCTGGAGCAGGTTATCGAACGCGCTGGAAGCAAGATGGGCAACAAGGGGTGGGACGGCGTGATGGCCGCGATTGAGTTGGTGGCTGTCCTGCGTCAGATCTGAGGGTGTGCATGAAGAGTGTTATCACGCGACGTCAGGCCAGGGAGTGTGCCCTGCAACTGTTGTTTGAACTGGACTTGAATCCGGGACTGGATGTGGAAGAGGCGATTCTGCGCTTCTGGCGGCAACAGTACCTGGTGTCCAGGCACTGGGAGAAAAGCGAGAACGACCTTTTGGCGATGGGGAAACCGAACAAGCCGCTTGAAGAGCAGGTCGTTTCCTCCAAGATGCGCGTGTTTACCGAAACCCGCGTGCGCGGTGTGCTGGAACATCTGCAGGAGATCGACACGGCCCTGGAAACCTATACCTCGAACTGGGAGGTCTATCGACTGGGGACTGTCGAGCGGAATGTGCTTCGTTTGGCCTATTATGAATTGGCGTATTGTCCAGATGTGCCGCCGCCTGTCGTGTTGAACGAGGCGATTGACCTTGCCAAGTATTTCAGCAATACAGAGGCGGGGCGTTTCGTGAACGGGGTTCTCGACAAACTGCGCATCGAGTTGCAGAAAAAACAGAGTGCTGAACAAGCCGCCACTACAACAACCACTCAATCCGTATGAAGATTCTCGACGAAGAAAAGATGTCGGTGCAATACCTGTTCGAATCGGAACCGAATTGTGCTTGGACTGAAAAAGAGATCGTGACCACGCTGGGACTGCGCGGCAAGCAGATTGCGCGGCTTCGCGCTACGTTGCGTCAGCTGGTGCTCGACGGCCAGATCGTCCCGATCCGCAACGGCAAGGCCTATTCGCTCGCCAAGCAGATGGATTTGGTGACGGGCCCGATCCGCATGGCGAGGAATGGTGCGGGTACGGTCGTGGATCGCGAGTCCGGCAAGACAATCTGGATCGAGTCGCCCGATGTCGGCGTGGCGCTTCACGGCGACATCGTTACGATCCGTCTCTACATGCGCCACGGAGAGCCGCACGGGAAAGTGATCGATATCGTCAAGCGTTGCGAGCATGACATTGTGGGGACTTTCCACAGCACGGGTAAATTCTTCTATGTCGTCCCTTTGAATCCGGTTTACCACAAGGATTTCTATGTACCCGCCGCCAACGGAGCGAGGGAAGGGGATCGCGTGGTCGTCCGGTTCACGGGATGGGCGGATCAGCATGTCTCTCCCGAGGGCGAGGTCGTCGATGTGATCGGTCCGGCCGATAAACCGTCCCTTGATACGCGGGTCGTGATGAAGCAGTTCGATCTGCCGGAAGAATTCCCGCCCAGTGTGATTGAAGAGGCGGAGCAGGTTAGTTCTCGCCTGAAGAATCCCGGAAAGCGTCTGGACTTGCGTGATAAGTATATCCTGACGGTCGATCCCGCAACCGCTCGCGATTTCGACGATGCGATCTCATTCGAGGTCAACGAGAAGGGACAGCGCGTTCTCGGCGTCCATATCGCCGACGTCAGTTTCTTCGTTCGTCCCGACTCGACGCTCGATAAGGAGGCGTATGAGCGCGGCACCAGCGTCTATCTGGTTGACCGTGTGATTCCTATGCTGCCGGAACAACTTTCCAACGGAGTCTGTTCGTTGCGTCCGGATGAGGATCGCTTGGCGTTTTCCGCGTTTATGACTTTCGACGAGAAAGGGCGCATGGTTGCCCGTTCCTTTGCCCGTTCCATCATCCGTTCCAAGCTCCGCCTCAACTACGAGGAGGCGTTCGCCGTGCTGAAGGGGAAACCGTTGCCGAAAGGGGCGCCGGAAATCCCGGATGAGGCGGCAACTCTGATTCGCGATTGCTGGAAACTCGCCAGCCAATTGCGCAAGGCTCGTTTTGCGAACGGTGCGCTGGATCTGGAGGTTCCGGAAGTGGAAGTGGTACTGGACTCGGAGAGTCGCATGACCGGTCTGCTCTGCCGTCCCTACGACGAGTCCCACCAGATGATCGAGGAGTGCATGGTGGCGGCGAATGAGGCGGTCGCAACGGAACTTTGGTCGCGGGGAATCAAGATCCTGACGCGACTCCACGAAGCTCCCGATCCTGACAAGCTGGAGGAACTCCAGGTGCAACTCTCCTTGCTCGGTTTCCATCCCGGAAATCTGGAGCATCCGAAGAACCTTGCGCGTTTCCTGCAATCGACGATGGGGCATCCGCTGCAGTATCACGCCCACACCTTGATTCTGCGCAGTATGAAGCGTGCGGTCTATTCGTCTGAGACAATTGGCCACTTCGGACTGGCGAAATCGTTCTACGCGCATTTCACCTCGCCGATTCGCCGTTACCCAGACCTGGTTCTCCATCGCCAGCTGGCGTCTTTCCTGAACAAGAAAGGCGGGAAGATGCCGCCTTCCTATTTGAAAGCCGCAGCATTGCAGGCAACGGAACGGGAACAGGTTGCCGACGATGCGTCGCGCCAGCTGATCGAAATCAAGAAGTTCCGTTTCCTCCAGCAGCAGCTGGATGACCGCAACCCGATTGTCTATGACGCCGCCGTTGCCAAGTGTACGAACTATGGCGTCTTTGTCGATATTCCGGCATTGGCGATGGGCGGTATGGTGCATATTTCCCGTCTTTCCAACCAGTTTGTCCGCTTTAACCCCTCTACCGAGACGCTGAGTGCCGGACAAACCATCTACCGTGTCGGCACGAAAATGAAGGTGATCGTGTCATCGGTTGACTTCGATAACCGCCGCGCCGATTTCGTGCCGGTTGCGGACGATTCCGATACGCGGAAATCCGCGAAAAAGAAGCGCGGATCGAGGAAGCGGAAGGGCGGCTGACACCGCTTGTTTTTGAGTTCTGAGTTCAAGCCCGTTGCAATCGGGGAAGCGGTACGCTAGTCGCTCTGCAGCCACCATTTCCTCGTTTGGTCTCTGCGTGAGATCCCAAACGGGGAATCTAGGTTTAGGTTTTAGTTTGTTTCGTTGTTTTCAACCGCTCGGCAAGATGTTTCGCAAGCTGCCTTTCGATCCATGCCATGATCAGGTTGACGATCTTTTCGCGTTGCAGGTTGGAGAGCACGATTCCTTTTTGGACCTTCCACCATTTGTTGAGACATCCGCGGCAACACGTTGCGGTCGCGTGCTGCGCCTTGAAGACAGGATGTCCGCGATACGGGGTTTGTTTCCCGTCTTTCGGCGGATTTGCCATCGCCAATCGTTCCGAGACGATTTTCTCCGCGAATGCCCGAATCTTCTCCAATCCGCTTCGTTCAATGCAAGCCAGATCCGATTCGTCCAGTCTAAACCGGCTCCGGAACTTCGAACGCGACAATCTCTCGAATCCTTCTTCGATCGTCATCGGTTCTCATCCATTTGACAACTCCTGGGTTTCCTGCTTCGTCACAAAACTTATGGTTAGCGGATGAGGATAATGGTTCCTCCGTACGTGAGCCTGAAGGTCAGGGTTCCGTCTTGCGCAATCAAAACGGCGTCGATAGGTGTATTTGCCGGAAGTCCTGTGTTGACGACGGAACATTTGACATTCGTCCGCGAGGCGCTGCCCGTGTACTGGGCGAGCGTGGTGGAGTAGGGGACGGAAACGGGATTGTTGGCATCCCTTCCGAGATCCACGATGAGGTTGTTGTCCAGCGCAAGATTGCCTGTCACGGCAAGGCGGTTGTTGCCATTTGCCGTGGATTTAATAACGAAGGTCATGCCGGATGGCAGCTCAAGATCCGCTTGTACCGCCAGTTGCGCGGGCGCCGTGTTCGTCGATGCGTCCAGCCGTCCGGTCACGCGCAACGTCCCGTTGGAGGCAAGACCGGGACCCGTGAAGTCACCGACAACCGTTGTTCCACCGTTCAAGTCATAGGTTGCACCTTGCGCAAGGAAGAGCGCGTTGGTCACGCCGAGGAAGCCCTTGAGCGTGCCACCCTCTACGCGAACCGGTCCGCGGTAGGTGGAGTTCATCGCAGTGATGTTCAATGTGTTTGTTCCGAGTTTGGTCAGACCGCCGTCATTCTCCTCGCCGGCAAGGAGTGCCTGGGAGATCGTGTAGTCGAAGTTCCTCGTGTCGATACAGGCACCTCCTGCCATGACTTTGGCGGCAGTCAAGTTGTTCAGCTGGTTGTTGTTTTTCGGGATCAAGGTCGAACCGTTGAAATGGAGTTCCCGAACCGGTCCCGAATTTCCTCCGAAAATTCGGGTGGCGGACACGGTGCCGCCATTCAGAATCAAGGTGCCGCTTCCGTTACGCCCGATTTCAACCGTGTCGAAGTCGCAAGTTCCGCCGTTGATCGTGACGGTTCCTACGCTCCCCGCGTACTCACCGATAACCAGCGGGCAGGTGAGGGTGCCGCTGTTGACCGTGACATACGGGTGGGCGTTGTATCCCGATAGCCAGTAGCTCGTATTGAGTCCGAGGCTGACCGTGCCGAGTTCGGCATGTCCACCGTCAATGATCAGACCGGAACGTGCGCCTTGCGGTGCCGTGGTGGTCGTGCCGTTGTTCCAGCCGATGCCGCACGTGTTGAGGGAAATCAACCTGCCGCGTTTGAGAACCAGCGTACCTTCCGTTTCCGTTCCCGATTCCGTTGTGTTCAAACCGATCAGGAGGCGTCCTGACTTGACGCGCAGGGTTGTATTGTCGTTTGCAAGATTCAACTCCAGAATGCCGTCGGCAACATTGACTGCGTCAAATCCGTTGGTCGGTGTCGCGTCTGGAGAAAACACCACCCTTTTGACCGTGGAGAGGTCTGCTGAATGGCTCGCCAGGATGTTGGTTTTCGATCCGGTCTGGGTAAGGGTAAGTTTGCCCGGTCCGGTCTTGATTAACGCCCCGCGATTCTCTACGGTCGCCAGGTTGATCGTGGCATTTCCGTCGGTCTGGATGACCACGGACTGCCCCTTGGCGTTTGGCGTGTAGAACTGGAACGGGGGAAGCAGCGAGACATCCTCACCGGTGATGTGAAACGTCCCTAGCTCCATCTTCAGCGAGGTGGAGGAGTTGAAGGCATCGGCGGAAGCGATTTCCAAGGTGCCGCCGCCCCGGATTGTCGTTGTACCGGTGTAGGTGTTGTTCCCAGTCAGGGAGATCGTGCCCGCGCCGACTTTCTGCAAGTCGCCCGTGCCGGAGATGGTTCCCGAAAGGGTTTTCCTCGTACCCTGCGGCGCGGTCAAGGCGTTGTTTCCTGTCAACTCAATCGGAGCGGCTGTATCTGCCGTGAAGCGAAGTGTCCCGTTTCTTCCCATCAGCCTGAGTGCAAAACCGTTCGCCTGAACCGTACCGAGATCCAGCGAGGTGCCGCCACCCAGATAAAGTTCGGCTGGCGTGTTCAACGTGAGCGGCGCTGTGATGGCATGGCTTCCGGTTTCGGTCGAAATCACGGCCGGATCGGTTCCGGTTAGCGTAAGTCCCGAGCCATCGAGCGTGTAGCTGGAGGCATTGTTGAAATAGAGTCCGCTGCTGCTTTCACCCGCCGTGTGAACGGTTCGCGCGGCGGTAATCGCATCGTCGAAACGTACCGCGTCGCCCGCGTTGGGCGCGATGGTCCAGTTGGCGGCTGTTGCCCAGTTCCCGTCCGCATCAACATTCCACACGGAAACGCCCGCGCCGCCGTTGGCGATGGTGAGCGTCACCCATCCGTCAGCCGCCGCGAAAACATACGATTTACCGGCGACGGGCGCGATGACCGAGAGTCCGCTCACATCCGGCGCAGTCCCCGTGTAGTTGATCAGGCGGTACGTGCCGTTGACGGAAACGGTGTCCTCGGAGTCGTCGCGGCGCAAACGGATTTTCGCTCCGTTCTCGAAGACGGGCGTACCCGTGACGGCTACTGTGTCGTTTCCTCCGCCCGAGACGCAGAGGCTCAGGATTCCGTTTGCGCGGAGGGTGAGGGACTGGACGGAAAGGGAACGTTGCGAAGCGGTTGAAGATGCCGCCTGAAGGGAAACTTCAGAATCTGCCAAGATTTCCAATCCCGTTCCCGGTAACGAGGTTTCCGCCGTGATACGAAGGAGACCTGCCGCCGCGACCGCCGGACCGTTCCAGTCGTTACCCGTGGAGGCGAGCGTGAGCGTGTTGGTTCCCGTCTTGCGGAATCCGCCGTCCGGCGAGGCTGCGGAGGTCAACGCTTTCGCGAGCGTCCAACTGGAGACGTCGGCACGGAAGACCGCGCCGTCCCCCAACACATCGATGCGCGTGAGACTACTCACCGTGTTGTTGCCCGTCAGCTCCAGTTCGCCACCGTTGCAACGCACAATGCCCTGTCCGGTCAGCGTCGAGTTATTTCCGGAACAGAAGAGTTTCGGAGTCCGGAAAAGACCGCCGTTCAGTTCGAGCGTGGCGACACCGCCGGATGCTTTTCCAAGCATCGTCTGCGTGGCGATAGTGACCGTGCCACCGTTCATCGTGAAGAAAGGCTGTGCGTTAAAGCCGGCCAGTCCCACCTCGTTGTCGCCCAGGATCAGCTGCAGTCCGCACTGTACCTCGCCGTCGTTCACCGTCATGCGGGAATGGAGCGGCGTGGGCGCACTGGTCTCCGTGCCGTTATTGTAGCCGATGATGATCGAACCGTCCACACTCAGGTAGCCGCCGTTGACGATCAGTTCACCCTCTGTCTCGTGATCGTCGGAGGTGTAGGCGCCGATCACGATGCGCCCGTTGGGCATCAGGTTGGTCTGTCCTGCGGTTCCCAGGGCGATCGCGCCGTCTGCCACGCAGAACCCATAGATCACGGGCGAATCCCCGTTTTCGGGGAAGTCCAGACGATGCCACGGAGGATGGTACGATTTGTCGAGGATCTGGGTTCCGATACCCGCGAGGGTCAGTGTGCCATGCCCCCGTTTCAAGATCGTGCCGCTCATGCAGTCCACGATTCCCGTGATCGTGATGTCCTCGTCGGTGTCGAAGATCGTCGCTTTGGTATTCGCGTCGTCTTTCCCGACTCCGCCCGCCGCGATGGTGATGGGATTGGAGAGGGTGACCGGAGCTGTTCCGGTATAGCGCAGGGTACCAGGACCGAGCGTGTAGGCGCCCGTCCCCAGTTCCGCGGCGGAATCAAACGACAGCATTCCGCGATTGAGGATTGTCTCGCCCGCGTTTGCGCCACGCACGCCCTGGAGCGAGATGATGCCGCCTTCTTCCCCGGAGTTGAGCACCAGTTTGCCGTTGCCGGAAATCGCGCCACTGACGGTGATCGTTCCGCTCGTCGGGGCAAGGAGCATCCCGCCCCCCAGCAATTCGAGAGGCGACGAGAGTGACAGCGCGGAGGAGTCTCCGCATAACCGGATGGTCGAATCCTGGCCGGTCGCCGTGCCCAGCGTGATCGCGTTCCCCGTGATGGCATAAGGCCCGGACCCCGTGAAGGAAAGGGATTCGAAGGTTAGCGGGGAAAGATCGTTGGCGATGGAAACGGAGGTCTCGTTTGTGACAAAGACAGCGGAACTAGAACCGTTGGGGATGGCGGAATCCCAGTTGGGTGCAGCGTTCCAGTTACCTTGCGCCGGACCGATCCAGTAGGCCGATTGGATGGTAGTGATCAGGTACAACGGGATGGCGGACCACTCGCCTTTGTTGACGCTGCTACTCGTTTGGGTGACGGCATTCACGACAGGGGTAGTCCCTTCGTCGAGTTTCCAGTAGCCAAGCAGACCGGTTTCGTTCCCGTTGAGCCGCTTGGCGTAATTCTCCGAGATCTCCGAGTCCGTGCGGACGCATGACCAGGCGCGCACGTCGCTGACGGCGCCGTAGAACATGGAGCTTCCATTCTGAAATGAACCGATGGTCAGCGGTGTGTTGGCGGGGGCGATTGCATTGCGTCCCGTGATCCTTCCTGCGGGTACGCCGTTGGTGTAGAACTGCCAGATGCCGTCGCTCCCGTGCGTGACGGCAATGTGCGTCCAGCGGTTGCGCGGGATTTTAGTGCCGGATTCCCGCCATGAGTCATTTCCGAGGAAGAGAGCCAGGTTGTCGTTCTTGACACCGAAGAGCATACGCCCCGGATTGCCGCCGAGATACTGCCCCAAGATATCGTATTCCGCGTTGGTGTACGGTCCTGCATACCAGCACCAGCATTCCAGCGTGAAATCAACCGTTGTGATTGCGATGTCTGTCCGAATGCTGTTTTGCGTATCCTTGTTCAGGTAGAGGGCTGGTGGATCTTTGGCCGGGTTACCCAACGCGAGTTCCCCTGACTCCATCCAGATGGAGTTTTGCAAGGAGGAGTTGGATGACGAAACACGTTCAACTGTTGTTGCACCAGAACCCTCGTCGAGCGGCCAGTAAGCGAGCAGGTTGTTGTTTCCCGCATCGTTCACGATCGCGTTGGGCAACCGTTGCATGAAGTAACGCCGGATTTCTGCGTCGGTACGCACGTCTGACCAGACGCGTATGTCGGAGACCATTCCCTTGAAAGAGTTTGAGAGGGAGGCGGCGTTGCCGAGTTGGATCGTCGTGTCCACAGGGATGATCGTGCCGTTGGTTACGGTCTTGACCGAACGCCCGTTCACATAGAATGTCCATTTGCCGTTGGCGTCACGCGATACGGCGAGATGCGACCATTTATTCAACGGGATAGAGGCGCCGGAACCGATGTTGCCACCTCCACCTCCGAAGAAGACTTGGAACTTGTCCTGCCAGAGTCCGACCGTGAAGCGTCCGTTCACGCCACTGGCGTACTGCGAGAAGAAGAGCTGTTCGGTGGCGTATCGTGTCGGATAGACCCAACCTTCGACCGTGAAGGAGGCCGTGGTGATCTTCTGCCCGGTCGTGATTCGCGCAGTGTTATTTTGCGAGAAATCGATACTCGTTTCAGCTCGTGTGCCACACACTGAGAAGAGACACGCGACTAACCAAGCGAAGACGTACTTTTTCATTTTCGACTCCTTTGAAAGCGACATACCGGTTACCTCTCGATGAGAGGGATGTGAACATCATGTTTCTGCGACAAATTTTACCCATTTGTTCCGGCAACTGTCAAACCATAAGTTTGTGAAGAAGTTTGTGAGGAGGATTGGTCGCAATCCCACCACACGCATAAAAATTTGGCAGATCTCAGGTTGGCACAGAAACTTGAATGTGTTACAATCACCTTTTTGAAACGGCGATTGGTTGATCCTGCCATGCCGACAACACGGATTGAAGTTCGATGTCGATATGGGGGGCGTTCTTGTGCTCTTCGTCGCCCCAATTTTGCGTGATTGGAGAATGGTCATGAAAATCGCAACAGTTCTCGTGCTTCTTTCAAGTTTCATCGTGGGCGGGTGTATTCTTCCTGTCCCTGTTTATTACATGCACGGACCGGAGGTCACGGGTACTGTCATTGATGACAGAACGGGGCAACCGATCGAAGGGGCCCACATCTTGATTCGTTCCTTTGCGGAAAACTGTGCGGATCGTACGGCGACCACGGCGGCTAACGGTTCGTTCCGTGTTCCTGAAAGCGGGGATATTCATTTCGGGTTCTGGATTGCACCGCCTACAGCCGGCACCTTGATTCCTTGTGATTTATTATCTGATGGCGTTGGTATTACTCGTCATTGGTATTATGTTTCCATTGAGAAGATAGGGTATAAGTGGGGGATTTTCAGAGTTCCCGGCCGTGCAGACAGCGAGGTTGTTTATACACCGCCTCTGCCGACGGACGGTATCTACCGTCTCCGCCCGTTGTCGGACACGGAACGCGTCTTGGATGATGGCATGTCACGATAAACTGCCGTACGATCATGGATGCCCGAAACCCGTTCTTGCATGACGGGCGTTCCTGCGCTACAATTTCACCTTGTGAACACGAGAGAAATTCATTGTACCGCTTGCGGAAAGAATGCCATGGTTCGTCCCGAACCGATCTATGACGGATTTCGGAAATCAGGCGAGGCGTTTGTCTGCATGTCGTGCGGACATCGCTATCCTTCGGAGGCCGAGACGCCTTTCCTGGAGAAGAGGGCGAAACCGTCGGTTTTTTCGGAGGCGGATAAACCGGTGATCCCCGACATCTTCGCCCATGAGGAACGGCATCATTGCTGCCTCTATTGCAAACACTATGTCACGTCTCCGTTTGACCAGCGTTGCGGTCTGACCAACCGGAAGACGGAGGCGATCAATCTGTGCGTACGGTTTGAGGAGCCGCCCGAGAAGCAAGTATGAATGTGAACGAGATGAAGTTTATCGACGTGTTGCGGGAATGGCCCTCCGCCCGTGTGCAGGGGCTGATCCGTTCCGCTACCGCGTCGGATGTGGAGACGGCGTTGGCGGCATCCGCGGACAAGGGCTGCTACGATCCAGAGCATCTGGCCGCGCTTCTTTCCCCGGCTGCCGAACCGATGCTGGAGTCGATGGCTCAGCTCTCCGCGCATTGGACGCGCCAGCGTTTCGGGCGCGCGATCGATTTCTTCGCGCCGCTGTATTGCTCGAACATTTGCTGCAACGGGTGCCGGTACTGCGGGTTCAATACTTCGATTCAGGGAACCGTGCGTTGCGCATTGACGGTGGATCAGGCGGAAACGGAAGCCCTGTGCTTGGCGCAAAAGGGATTCGGCCATATTCTCCTGGTAGGAGGGGAAGACTGGAAGAACACGCCGCCAGCCTACTATGCGGAGTTGACGCGTCGCATCCGTTCCCGTTTCGCTTCCGTGAACATCGAGATCTATGCGGTCTCGCTCGACGAGTACAGGATGCTTCACGAGGCGGGGGTCGATGGCATGACCATGTTTCAGGAGACGTACAATCCAGAGGTGTATAAGCGGTATCATCCCTATGGCCCCAAGTCGAACTTTGAGAATCGGATTGACGCCTTTGAGCGCGCCTCGCGGGCAGGGATGGAGTTCATCGGATTGGGGGCGTTGCTGGGAATCAACGACTGGCGCGAGGAGGGGTTCTATCTCGGCTTGCATGCGGATTACCTGCAACGGCGGTATTGGCGGGATTCCGTCGCGATTTCCTTCCCGCGTATGCGTCATGCGAAGGGCGGAACGCCGCCGGAGTTCCCGGTCTCCGACGCGAACCTCGTTCAGCTGATGTGCGCGTTGCGTTGCGAGTTCCCCGATGTCACCATGACGCTTTCCACACGCGAGCTTCCGGGATTCCGCGAGGAGCTGGTCAAGCTCGCCGTGACAAAGATTTCCGCCGAGTCGAAAACCAATCCCGGCGGGTATTCCCACGAGAATGACGACACGCCACAGTTTGAGATCGCCGATGCGCGGACGTTGCCCGAGGTGGCGGCAGCCTTGCGCACGCTGGACTTTGATCCCGTGATGAAAAACTGGGACGCCTCGCTGGTCAGTTGACCGTTCCCGCAGGAGACGCGATGACGAAAGAACAGGTGTGGAAACAGGCGTGGGAACGGGTTCGGGCAATCGACGCCGCACTGGAGTCCGGGCGCGACGTTTCCCGTGAGCTGACGGCGGTGGCAACTTGGTTTCGTGAACAGCGCGATCAACCGCGCCTCGTCTCGCTGGCGAATCTGCTGACGTCGCCGTTGACCCGGCGGCAACTCTGGTGTGTGCTGGTCCCCCTGGAACGCGAGATCGCTCGCCTGAAAATCACGGACGTGGAAATCCTGGAGGGGGATCGTCCCGCTCCTGTTGCCGACGCCTCATCCCGCATGGCGGTTACCGTGGTTCTCGATTCGATCCGTTCCGCATTCAACGTGGGCGGAATCTTTCGGACGGCGGAGTGCTTCGGTGTGGAGCGTCTGGTGTTGTGCGGATACACGGCGACTCCGGAAGATCCGGCAATCGTCCGATCCGCTCTGGGTACCGAACGCCTGGTGGAATGGCAAGCCGAGGCGGATATCCAAACCGCGATTTCCCGTTTGCGGGAAACGGGGATTGCCTGCTATGCGCTGGAAACGGTTTCGGGCGCGGAGGAGATCGGGCGCGTGCAGTGGCGGTTTCCGCTGGCTCTGGTTGTAGGGAACGAGCGTTTCGGAATCACGCACTCCGTGTTGTCGCTCTGCGATGGAATCGTGCGGATTCCCCTGTACGGTTGCAAGAACTCGCTCAATGTCGTCACCTCCTTCGCCATCGCTGCACACACCCTCCGTCGCGCGTGGGGGGCGGGCGCTTTGCGCCAGCGGGGGCGGCTAACGCCGCCAGCTGAGAGGCTGAGAAGCGGGGAAGCTGAGAGGCTGAGAAGCTGAGAGGCAGGTAAGTGGCGGCTGCGCCGCCTAAGTGGCCCTGCGGGCCTAAGTGGGGCTGGAGCCCCTAAGTGGACTTGGCGAGAGGCGTGGCCGCGTTCGGTTGTGCGGCATATTTGCCGCACCCCAAGACGAGCCCCCGTTATCCCCGCCGTTTCTTCTTCATGCGCGGGTAGGGGGTAGGGCGCTTGGCGTCGCTTGCAGCGGGGGCGGATGGGGCGTCGAGCAGTGCTTTGAGCTGCTTGATTTCGTCGCGGAGCATGGCCGCGCGCTCGAATTCCAATTCCTGCGCGGCTTCAAGCATTTCCTTCTCCAGGTCCGCGATTGTGCGGTGGATGTCGTACGCCTCGTGCGACTCGGCGGCGACCATCTTTTCCTCCACCTGGATCGCGTCCAGATCCAGCGCGTCCTTCTCGTTCAGGGAACGTTTCACGCTCTGCGGTGTGATGTGGTGTTCGAGGTTGAACGCGAGTTGTTTTTCGCGCCGGTGCGCCGTGATCTCGATCATCTGCTTCATCGCGTCCGTCTCGTGGTCGGCATAGAGGATGACGCGTCCCTTGACATGGCGGGCGGCGCGTCCCGCCGTCTGCATCAGCGAGGTGGTCGATCGCAGGAAGCCCTCCTTGTCTGCGTCCAGCACGGCGACCAGCGCGACCTCGGGCAGATCCAGCCCTTCGCGCAGCAGGTTGATGCCGATCAGGCAATCGAAGTCCCCCTTGCGCAGACGCGCGAGGATATCGACACGGTCGAACGCCTTGATGTCGCTGTGCAGGTATTCCACACGGATTCCCGTTTCGTGGAGATACGCCGTCAGGTCTTCCGCGGAACGCTTTGTCAGGGTCGTGACCAGTACCCGCTCCTTCTTTTCGGCGCAGGCGCGGATCTCCTCCATCAGGTCGTCGATCTGGTTTTTGAGCGGACGGACTTCCACCGGCGGATCGAGCAGTCCTGTCGGGCGGATCACCTGTTCCGTCGTCAGTTCGCTGACTTGTTTCTCGAAGACGCCGGGGGTCGCGCTGGTAAAGACGATGGGACCGACCTTCTCCATAAACTCGTCAAAGGTGAGCGGGCGATTGTCCTTTGCCGACGGGAGGCGGAACCCGTTATCCACCAAGGTCGTCTTGCGCGCGCGGTCGCCGTTGAACATGGCGCGGAGTTGCGGAATGCTCACGTGCGACTCGTCGATGAACGTGACGAAATCATCGGGGAAATAATCCAGCAGACAGGCGGGCGGACTCCCTTCCGGACGCCCTTCCAGCGGGCGCGAATAGTTCTCGATCCCGTTGCAGTAACCGAGTTGCTGCAGCATTTCGAGGTCGAACTCCGTCCGCTGGCGAAGGCGTTGCGCCTCCAGCAGTTTGCCCTTGCTCTCGAAGAACGCCAGCCGCTCAGACAATTCCGATTCGATCCGCTGGATGGCGGCGGCCATGCGGTCTTGCGGCATCACGAAAGGTTTCGCGGGGGAGAAGACAACTTGCTCCATCGTCTTCGAGGTGCGCCCCGTCACCGTTTCGAGACGGCGGATCGAATCCACCTCATCCCCGAAGAACTCGATCCGGTAGCCGTTGGTCTCATACGCGGGGATCACATCGACCGTATCCCCGCGTACCCGAAAGGTGCCCGGCTTCAGCTCGTAATCGTTGCGGGAGAACTGGATTTCGATGAGGCGCTGCAGGAGGGCATCGCGGCCGAACTCCTCGCCCTGCTTCACGATCACCAGCATGTTTCGGAAGTCCTGCGGTTCACCCAGGCCGTAGATGCACGAGACGCTGGCGACGACAATGACGTCGCGGCGGCTGACCAACGCGTCGATCGCGCCGAGACGGTAGCGTTCGATTTCCTCGTTGATGGAAGCGTCCTTCTCGATGTAGGTGTCGGTCTGGGGAATGTACGCCTCCGGCTGGTAGTAGTCGTAATAGCTGATGAAGTACTCGACCGCGTTCTCGGGGAAGAAGGTTTTGAACTCGGCGAAGAGTTGCGCGGCGAGGGTCTTGTTGTGCGAGATGACGAGCGTCGGGCGGTTCACCTGCTGGATCACGTTCGCCATGGTGAAGGTCTTTCCGGAGCCGGTGACGCCTTCCAGAATCAGCCGGTCTTTCCCCGAACGCAATCCGCCAACCAGGTCGCGAATCGCTTCTGGCTGATCGCCCGTCGGGCTAAAATCGGATTTCAGCTGGAAAAGGGAATCAGCGGACATACGGTTCCTGACGCATACGGGAAACGAGGAAAAGGATCACCGCGCCCAACAGGAAGAGACCGATGCTGATGGCCTGTCCGATCGAGAACGGTCCGACGGGAAGTCTCGGGTCGCCGCGCAGGTATTCCATGAAGAACCGGATCACCGAATAGCCGCACAGGTACATCCCCGTGAGGACCCCGCGCCTGGCGCAACAGCGCGGATAGAGCGTGAACAGAACCGCGAACAAAAGGAGGTTCGCCGCCGCCTCGATCAGTTGCGTCGGCAGCACGGGAAGGGAACTGGTGGCCTGCATGGAGAGGAGTCCCGCCTTGACCTGCTCGGCCCAAGCCGGCGAGCGCGCGGGAAAACAGACGCCCCAAACCCCATCTGTCCGGAATCCAAAACAGCAACCGTGCAGGAAGCATCCGACACGGCCGAACGCGTGTCCGATCGGAAGGACGGCCAGAAGCAGGTCCGTGATCCCAAAGACTTTTCGCTTGGTCACGCAAGAGAAAAGGAAGATTACGAGAGCCGCGCCGATGAAACCGCCGTAGAACATCAACCCGCCTTGATCCAGTCGGAATACATTCATCGGATATTCTTGGAACTCGACCGTCCAATGTTCCAGCACGTAGGCGATGCGCGCGCCGAGGATGGAGCCGACCATGATCCAGGTGATCAGCGGGGAAAGGAAATCCGGATCATCCCCGTTCTTTCGGCAGAGGCGACCCGCAAGCGTCCACGCGAGCAGGAAGCCGGTGGCCATGCACACGCCGTAGGAATAGATGCTGATGGGACCGATATGAAACAGTTCTGAGATCATGGTTCCGATTCCTGTCGTGATTTCTTGCCGAAGCAGATGTGTTCCACCGCCTCGTGGAAGTTTTCCGCGCCTTTCAAAATCCGGATATCCACGCGGAGGTAGAAGACGGGGATCGGCGTCGTTTCGAGGCGCGGGAAACGCACGGCGTCCTTTTCCGTGGTGATCAGCGCCTCCGCGTGAAGATCCGCCGACTTGTTCAGGGCGTCGATGATCTCCTGCGCGGCGTACCGGTGGTGGTCCGCGTAGCGTTCGCAGTAGATGACGTGGGCGCCCATCGTGCGCAGCGAGTTCTCAAAGCTCTGCGGAACCGCGATACCGGAGAGGGTGGTCACATTGCGGCCCTTCAGCCAATCCAGGGGCAACTCCTCGCGGGAATAGACATTGCGGAGAAAGCGCGGCTGGTGGCAGCATTCGATGACCTCGGCGCGCGGATTCAACTCCCGCAGTTGCGTGCGCAACTCCTCCGAGTTCCCGTCCGACTTGGTGATGAAAAGAAAGTCCGCGCGCTTGATGTTCTGGATCGGTTCGCGCAAGACGCCGCGCGGCAGCAGGTAGGTGTTCCCGAAAGGGTTCTGCTTATCGACCAGCGTGATCTCATGGTGATGCTGCAACTTCAGGTACTGGAAACCGTCATCCAGAATCAGCGTGTCGCAGTGAAAATGCTTGACCGCGTAACGCCCGCTCTTGACGCGGTTCTTATCGACCAGCACCACGACACCCGGCAGGTTGCTCGCCAGCATGTACGGTTCGTCGCCGCCCATCTCGCTGTCCAGCAACAGGCGTTTCCCGTCGCTCACGATGCGCGGCGGTTCGATCGTCTCGCGGAACATCCGCTGGTACCAAGGCGCCTCTTTCTTGCGGTAGCCGCGACTCAAGATCGCCACCTTACGCCCCGACTTTTGCAACTCGCGCGCGAAGATTTCCACGACCGGCGTTTTGCCCGTTCCTCCCGCCGTGATGTTCCCCACGCTGATGATCTGGCATCCGAGCGGGAAGCGGCGGCAGATGCCGACGCGGTACAGGAATAAGCGTGTCGCCACGACGGCGCGGAAGAGGTAGGAAAAACATTTGAGCGTGAAGAGAAGCAACCGGACAGGCCACGGATGCCCTTGGTCGGCACCCGGCTGCTGAATAATACGGACGAGGTAATGCTCGATCCGCTCGATTCGCCTGACCTTTGCTTTCTTCACGCCCGGTCTCGAACGGGACGGCGGCAACTGGTCCGCCGTCCCGACGACAGTCCTTAGATGCCGGCCTTGACGATGGCGGCGAAGGAATCGGCCTTGAGCGCGGCGCCGCCGATCAGACCGCCGTCGATATCCGGCTGGTCCATCAACTCCTTCGCGTTCTCGGGCTTCATGCTGCCGCCGTACTGGATGCGGACGGAGGCGGCCACTTCTGCGTTGGCGATTTCCGCGAGCAGGTTACGGATCAGCGCGTGTACCTCCTGCGCTTCTTTCGGCGTGGCGGTCTTGCCCGTGCCGATCGCCCAGACCGGCTCGTAGGCGATGACGATCTTCGCCAGTTCCTCCGGGGAGAGGTCCGCGAATCCTTGCTTCACCTGCTTCTCAATCACGGCGGGCATCTGCCCGGCCTCGCGCTCCTCCAGCTTCTCGCCGACGCAGACGATCGGTTTCAGTCCGGCCTTCAACGCGGCCTTCAGGCGTTTGTTGACCGTGTCATCCGTCTCGCCGAAATACTGGCGGCGTTCGCTGTGCCCGATGATGACATACTCGACGCCGAGATCCTTCAGCATCCCCGCCGAAATCTCACCCGTGAAAGCGCCGGACTCCGCCCAGGCTACATTCTGAGCGCCCAAGGCGACATTCGATCCCTTCACGGCTGCCGCCGCGTCCTTCAGATCCGTGAACGGCGGGCAAACCACCACTTCCACGCCCTGAACATCCTTCACCTGATCTTTGATTCCGTCAATCAAAGCGGCGGCCTCGGAGGGCAGCTTGTTCATTTTCCAGTTACCAGCAACAATCTTCGTGCGCATTCTTCGTGTACTCCTCGATTGGCGACGGTCACCGCGACCGTCCCCGTGTTCAAAAAGAAGAGACTATTATGCCTTCTCACAAGCCGGAAATCAAGCTTGATGTGGGGCGGTGGCGTGTTCGGTTGTGCGGCATACATGCCGCACAACAAGACACGCGAGCCTACCAGCCACCAGCTACCCGCTACCAGCCACTAGCCACTAGCTACCCGCTACTCACAGCGAGATGGCTTGTTTGCCGGGATGGAGCGTGATGGTTTTGCCTTTCCAGAGGAAGGAACCGTTCAGCCCCTGTGGCAGGATCACGGTACCGTTCACCTGGTCGTCGCGGAAGGTCAGGTCTTGCTCGATCAGGCCGTTCGGATGCGGTGTCTTCGTCTGGATGTGGCGCAGCCCGCCCGGTTGCGGCGCGATCCGGACCGTGCGGAAGAACGGGGCGGCGGGGCGCACACCGGCGAAGTTCGCGTGAAGCTGGAAGAGGGGGTGGGAACCCCAGGCGTGGCAGTCGCTACGCGCGTTGCCCGGGGATTCCAGCGGCGTCTTCAGGTCGTCCTTGACATACCCGCGCCAGAGATCGAAGCGGCTCAGCGTCAGGTCGGTGCGCCCGATTTTCGCGTATGCCTCGAAGAGGTAGTGGCTGAAATAGACGGTACACCGTTCTAGGTCTTTCGCTTCGAGCAGGTTCTTCTTCGTCGATTCCAGACGGTCACCCGAAACGAGATCGAGGAGGATCGCGAGGCTCTGGACGTGTTCGCTGAATTTGTCTTTCGCCAGGGTGTCGGCGAGCATTCCACGTTTCTCGTCCCAGAATGTGCGCAGGATCTCCGCCGCCACGCGCTTGGCGCGCTTCTCATACACGACCGCCATGTCGGGTTCGTCCATCGCCCGCTCGATTTCCGCGGCGTCGCGCAGGGCGTAGAGGTAGAAGAGGTTGTTGATGCAGTTGAGCTTGTCGCCGTCGGGCGAGATTCCCGTGTTCCAGCTCGTCCAGTCCATGAAGTTCCAGCCGGGCAGGTTCTCCAGCAATCCGTCGGCGTTCTCGTAGAGCCGCGCGCCTTCCATCGTGTGCTGGAGGCCGGGAATCCGGTGGCGCAGCCAGTCGCGGTTGTTCCGCCACATCGCGTAGTCGTGCAGCATCAACGGCCAGATCAACGTGTAGGTCCAGGATTCCTGCGTTCCCCGCGTCGGGAAGTTCATTCCCACGCGCCCGTCCTCGCGGCGCGAGTAGTCGAAGAGGTCGATGTCGTGGCGCACCAGACGGTCATCGCCGAAGAGCGCATACTGGATCAGAAGCTGAATGCGCGTGTCACCGGGATACATCTGCTGTTCGTAGTAGGGGCAGTCGAACCCCATCTCGTGCGAGCACATCTGCATTCCCCGGCGGCAGATCTTGAGGATGCCGTCCAGCGAGGCGTCGTCGCTGGCGAAGGTCTCTTCGAACGGGGTCGGGTAGTGGACTTCGTGCAGGGCAATGCCGGCGCAGGTCAACGGCTCGTTCGCCGTTTCGACCAGCAGCCGCACCCAGCGTCCGCACCGCCACCACGAGATGGCGAAGACATCCTCCTTGCCGTCGCAGGTGATCGAGTCGTATAGCCCCTTGAAATGCTTCCCCGCGAAGGTGTTCCGGTCGCCCTTGATCTCCTTGTCGCCGTAGAGCGATTCCGCCCAGCCCCACGTGACTTTCGCGCCCGCGCCACCCGAAAGGCGCAGTTCCGGATAGGCGCAGTAATAGTCCTGCAGATCCCACAGGACGGTCAGCTTGGTGTTGGCGGGAATCGTGACAGGCTTGTTCCCGCGCAACAGCTGTGTCCACTCCGCGCAGGCGGCGTGGGATGCGTCGGCAGCCTGGAACGTGTAGTTGTCCTGGACGGTCGAAACGGCGGCGCGGATGACGCCGGGGCGGCAGGTCGCCTCCATCTGGTCGGGCAAGGGAGAGGGGAAGAGCATCCACCCGTTCTTTCTCGCACCGTATTTGTTCACCGTGATCGGGGTGCGCACGACTTTCGGGGCGATGAAATCGGATTGCGGGGGTTCCGCGAAGTACGGAGACGTTCCCGTCATGTTCATCGACTGCCCGGTTCCGAATGCGATCCGCTTCCATTCGGGCGAGTGTAGCCGTGCCATTTTCCACGGCGCCTTGCCCGTGGTCAACTGCGCGTCGTAACTTCCCTCGGCCTTGAGGATGAAGCCGCCGAACTCATGCCAGGAGAGCTGGGCGAGAGGGGCGTTGTCACCCGTGCGCGAAACGACGACATCCAGCCGGTGCTCGCCCGCGTCCAGCGTGAGGTCGTAGGTCTGGTAGAGCCACCGGTGGACAGTTCCGCGGTGCGGGCCACGTGCGATCTGCTTACCGTCGAGACGCAGCACGAAACGTTCATCCGCGCTCAGGTGGATACGGCAGGGGGATCCGTCGCTCGTGAACGACTTGCGGAAAAGCAGGAAGACATTCTCCTTGGGCAGGTCTTTGTCCCAGAGCCAGGCGGCGCTGTCGATCTCCTGCACCGGACGCACATTCACATTGCCCATCGCATACCGTTCCGGCAGAATGACGCGCGTAGCGGATGTCGCCGCAAACATCGAGGCGGCGGTCAGGGAAACGAGTGCGGATAACATCAGGTGGTTCATAATCAGTTCCTTTCGTTGAGAGGTTAGCGGATGGCCAGCATGGCTTCGACGGCGCGGCGCGCACGGGAGGCGACCGGCTCTTCGACCCGGACTGGCGTTTGCAGGTCGCGCAGCGACCACAGCACCTTTTCCAGCGTGGTTTTCTTCATGTTCGGGCAGATCGCGTTTTCCTGCAGGACGAAGAACTCCTTGCCGGGATTCTCCTGACGCAGTCGGTAGAGGATCCCGAGTTCCGTACCGACGATGAACTGTTTCGTGGCCGATTCCTTCGCGTAGCGGCACATCCCGCCCGTGGAGAGTACCTGGTCGGCGGCGTCGCGGATCGGTTGGGCGCATTCGGGATGCACCAGGACCTCCGCGCCCGGATGTTCGGCTCGCGCCTTTTCGATGGCCGCCGTCGTCAACTTCGCGTGCGTGGGGCAGTAACCCGGCCAGAGAATGAACTTGCGGCCGAGATGATCCGCCGTGAATCCGCCGAGATGCTGGTCGGGAACGAAGATGATCTCCGTTTCGGGCGGGAGCGAGCGGGCAACCTTGTCGGCGTTCGCGGAAGTTACGCAGAGGTCGCTTTCCGCCTTCACTTCGGCGGTGCTGTTGACATAGCAGAGGACCTTCGCACCGGGATGTTGCGCCTTGAGCGCCCGAAGCTGTTCGCCGGTGATCATGTCGGCCATCGGGCAACCCGCCTGGGGATCGGGGATCAGGACGGTCTTGTCCGGGTTCAGGATCGCCGCCGTCTCCGCCATGAAATACACGCCGCAAAAGACGATGACGCGCCTGTCGATCTCGGTTGCCCGGCGCGCCAGTTCGAGCGAGTCGCCCGTGAAATCAGCGATCGCCTGCACCTCGGCAAGCTGGTAATTGTGCGCGAGGATAATCGCGTCGCGTTCTTCCTTTAGCTTTCGGATCTCTTCCTGCAGTGTCATGGTTTTCTCCTTTCGGAAAAAATATCATAGCAGAAAAATCGGATTGTGAACAGTCCAAGATTGGGGTATGATAAGCGCGTTTGGAGGTTGACGATGAATTTTCTCAAGTCGAAACGGTCGTGGATGGCGGCGCCCATCCTTTGGTTCTGCACGCTCTGTCTGCTGGTCGCGATCTGGGCGTTCTCGCCCTGTACCGAGGAGTGGGTCAAGGCGTATATCGACGACGACGGGCGTTCGTTCGTGGAGGTGGTGACGATCGGTTTCTTCGTATTGGAGTTTTTCTGCATCTGGCTCATTCCGCCGATGGAGCCGAGCAAGCGGCGTTTCTTCTGGCAGCTCGATTTCAGCCTCATCACCTGGATCGCGGTCTGCCGGGAACTCGACTGGCACAAGGCGTGGATCAACATGGAAAAGATCAGCCAGATTCCGGGCGCGTCGCACGGTACCCCGTTCAAGATGCGCTTCCTGACCAACTCCGCGAACCCGCTGGCGGATCGTCTGATCGTGCTGCTCTGCTTCGTGGTGGTGATCGCGGTCTGCGGCGGCACCCTGCTGTACTTCATTCGTCGTCTGGTCAAGGGTCTGTTCAAGCTCCATCCCGTTTGCTGGACAATCGGTTTCCTCGGCGGCGTCACGATCCTGATCCAGGTGTTCGACCGTATGCCCTCCATCCTGAACAAGAAGTTCCATTATGTGATGGATCCGTCGATGAGCGCGTTGTTCAACATCCTGGAGGAGGGACAGGAACTGCTCCTGCCGCTCTTCGTGATTCTCGCCTTGACCCAGGCCTATTTCATCTACGCGGAAAAGCCCGGCGACGAAGAAACCCTCGCGCAGTACCGTGCGCTGTAGGGCGGGTACGGAGGGCGGTGTGCGGCATTCCTGCCGCACCACAGGACAAGACAGCCGGGCTACCCCGCCACCACCTATCCGCTACCCGCTAATAGCCACCAGCTACCCGCTGCCCCAGCCTATTCCTCGACGCGCTCGATCCGGATGCAGTCCAGATAGACGCCGTTGTGGGCGAGCGAGTGGTCGGTCTGTTTCTTGTCAAACATGCCGGGACCAAACCAGAAGTGGTGGCCGGGAGACGGGCGCAGGGTCGAGATGGTGTACCACTGGTAGCCGTCCTTCACGTCCGCGATCTGGGGGGCATAGCCAGAAGCGGCATCGCGGTTGTTCAGGTAGTCATACACGCCCGACCAGAACGCCTGTCCTTTCCCGTTCTCTTTTTTGTCCACGCGCACCCGTGCGCTGATCCGGTACTTCGCGCCGGGATCGTAGGCGATGGACGACAGGTCGGCCATCACGCACCATTCGTAATGGGAGGGGAAGAGCTTGTACGCCCAGCCGTCGCCAGCCTGCGGCTCCTGAATCCGGTCGCCGTATTGACCGGGCTTGTAGAGTTTCAGCTTTTCCTCCTCGATGACTGCCGAGTCTGCCGCTTTCGGAACTGGGATTCCACCATCGACGAGTTCGTGCCAGTCCTTCTTGCGCTTTTCTGAAATCGATGCGCTCTCCGACAGGCGGATGCCGCCCGCAAAGGCATCCAGTTCAATCAGGCGTTTGGCGAGGTCACGTGACCGTTGGAGTTTTTCCAGAATCGGCGCGGGGTTCCGCGCAACCCACGCGACGGGGCGGCTGTTGCGTTTCCGCATGAACTGCGCGTACAGGACGGGGAAACGTCCGATGCGCACATTGCGTTGGATGACCTCCGGTTCTCCCTTGACCGCTTGATCCGCAAGATCCCACAGCAGGTTGGCGCGTTCGTAGAACTCATCCGGGATTACCTTGTTGGCCACATCGACGAAACAACCGAGCGGATGTTTCGCCGGATCGCGGTAGAATGAATGGAGCGCGTCGAAGTAGAGGCGCACGTACGGTGCGCCCTTGCCGTAGAAGCCGGAGAAGAAGTCCTGCAGCAGCTCCTCCTGCGGCAGTTCGGTGTTCCACATCCACTTGGCCTGGAGCCAAGCCTTGAGTTCGGCGAATTCGGCGTGCTGCCCCTGGTACGCGCCCTCTTCGTAGATGTAGTTCACTTGATTTTCACGGAAGAAACGCAGGTTGTCCTGAAGCCCCAGGACATTCGGGAACGGGGCGGTGTAATGGGAGAAGTCCGTGCAGTAGTCCCAGATATAGACCTGCTTGCAGATCGCGCCCCAGCCCTTGATATCGTCCAGGAACTTGATGTTTTCCTTGTAGGAGCTCTTGGGAATCGCATGGGAGAAGTCGCACTCGATGGTGCAGAGGCACGGCATCACGTTCGCGCGCGGCTTGATATGCTTCGGCGGCTTGCGCGTGTACTGGTAGGCGAGCGTCTCGACGATCACGTTCGGGAATTCCTTCTCGACGGCCTCGGCGATCTGGTTGATGAAGGCGATCATCGTGCCGGAATGCGACTCTTCGCGGTCGTCGATCTCCTTGCACTTCGGGCACTCGCAGTAGTTGTACCAGTCGTTTTGGCTGATGCCGTAGAACGCCGCGCCGGGATCCTTGCGGATGCGCTCCAGTACGTTGGAGGTGACGATACGCAGGACGTCGGGATTCGTCAGGCAGAGCTGGGTACGTTCCTTTTGGCGTTTCCCCTTGATTTCGCTGAAGTATTCGGGATGAGAGTCAAAATACTTTTCGGGGGGACAGAGCAGGTCGAACGTGTGGCAGGAATGAAGTCCGCCGCCATAACGGTAGGGCGTACCGCCGTGCTTCGCTTCGAAGGTCATCCACTCGCCTCCGTTGACGCGGTTGCGGCAGGCGAAATCGGGATTCTTGATCATGTCCGTCCAGAACGGCTCGCGCATCAAAAAAGCCGGTTTCTGCGTCTCGTTCAGTCCATTCGGCACCGTGAAAGTCTCGATGGCGGGGATCTTCTCGCACCAGCTGGAGTACCAGCGGCAACCGCCGTATTTTTCCAGCAGTTCATAGACGCCGTACAGGATTCCGCTGTCGCTTCCCGCTTCCACGAGCAGCTTGTCCCCTTGGACGGAGAGACGGAAGACATCTCGCGTCATCCCCTGTTTTCCGTTTTGGAGAACGATGGACGACTTTCCCTCGACCGCCTGGCTGGAAATCGGAAGTTCGACGCCGGTCATTCGCTTGGTGAACCGTTGCAATTCCTTCGCGGCGTAGGATTCCGCCTCGGAGGGTTTTTGCGGGATGACGATTCCACAACCGGCGGGTTTCCCGCGTTGCGCGATTGTCCATCCGTTTGCTTGTATCACGGTGAAAAGAAAAAGGCCGGCTCCGCAGACGCTTCCCCAAATACGTTTCTTCATGTTTGTCCTCCTGAAAGTGAAAACCGATTCTCCCGGCGGGACTGCGTCTCTGAAAAGGAGACACAGCCCGCGCAAGACACGAAGATTCTACCATTTCCGACGCGGATTCACAAGGAGCTTTGAAATCGGAATATCGCTGCGCATATCGTCTGTCGCGTGTCGCTTGTCCGCCGTTTCATTTCCTCACGCAAAAAACGGTCGCGCTTCGTCGCGACCGCATTGATTACCACGCTGAACCACCCAACTTAAACCACAGACCAACGCGGACGCGCCACGCTTACGCTTGCGCGTTTCCAATCCTAGGCGAGCGTGAGCGACGCCTGTCTGTGAACGTCCGTGGTTATCTGAACCCAGCGATCTAGAATTTCAAACTCGGAACCGCGCCCCCAGCCGCCTTTGCTTTCTTGTTTACAGAGGTGTTCGCGTGGGATATACTACTTTTCGTATTTGTTACTGGCCGTTGTGTTGGGAGGGATTACGATGAACAGAGTGGTTGTTGCGGTCTTGCTGGCCGGGTTCGTGGTTTCCGTGAATGCCGCTGAGGGGAATCAGGGACCGTATGCCTGGGCTTCCGGGTGTCGTCCGTCCGGACCGAGCGTGACATGGGATTTCACGCAGGGATGTCCGGCGGGGTGTCACTTGCGTCAGTACGCGGCGCTCGATGCGCGCGGGTTGAGGACTTCGCAGATTACGAATGTCGCTGTGGCGGCAGGATGTTCGGTTTCCCGCTACAAGATGCCGGAGGCATTCTTGGTCGAGGCGTCTTTCCTCGCTGGGCTTGAGTGGCAGGACGAGCTGTCGAAAAGGAAAGTGGAGCACCACCGCAATGTCTTGTTGGACACGTTGTATGTGACCTACGGTGCGAAAGGCTACAACAAGGGCGTCCAGATCGCGTTGGAATCTGCCGGTGACAAGTGGACGCCGTGGATCTGGATCGGGTTTGGGGAGGTGACCCATTCCGTGAAGGGGCCGGAACTTCAGCTGCAAACGGGGCAGGAGGCGAAGCTATCGTGTTTCTTCGATGCGGCGGGGCGCGTCGTTTGGCGGTTTAACGATGTGGTCGAGGAAACCGAACTCCCGTGTCCCGGCGCGGCCGCCGAATCGAAATTCGGGTTGGTGTTGGGGGACAGGTACGGTTCCAACTTCTCGGCGTTCAACGGGATGATTCGGTCGATCTCCGTGACTCCCTGCGAGCGTGAGCGCCTTTCGTTGTTCGCTTCGGGTCGCAAAGCGTTCGAGCGCGGGGAGAAGGACGCAAAACTGGCCTTTTCCTTGCGGAACCTCTATGACAAAACCCTCAGGGGACTGAAGATGGAGGTCGTGCAGGATGGCGGCACAAGTCCAACCGCTGTGCCGCTTCCCGAGTCTTTGGACAGCGGTCGTGAGATCGAGTTCGATGTACCGGTTTCGACCCGCCTGACTCCCGGATGGAAGAAGCTCTCGGTCACAATCTGGAACGATGAGGTGCGCCTGACTAAGACCGTTCAGTATGGAATCGGCCCGCGTTTTGCGGAGCGGATGCCCGCGTTGATCTGGCTTTACAGCGGACCGATGGAGGCGGTGACCGGTCTCGGCTTCACGCACGCGCTCGCGCATTTCGGGTTGCCGAAACCGGATGCCGATCCCGGATATCGCGCAGGGGCTTTGAAACTGTTGGATCGCGCCCTCGTCGCGGGATTGCGCTATCTGAAAGGGCAGGGGATTGTGTTGCCTGAAAATGCGGATCGCGAGAAATACTATCGCCATGACCGGAACGGGAAACCGATCTCGGCGAAGACGATCCCGCTGGAGGTTGCGAATCCGGAAGTTGTGGACTACGCGAGGCGCGTGGCGCGTGCGAACCGGGAGGCGCTGGGTGATCACCCGTCCTTCGCGGGCGTGTTGCCGTGTTCGGAGCTGCGCGACTATTCCACGCCCTCCTTCCATACGGAGCATCTGCAGTACCAGAAAGAGACGGGGCGTGAGGTTCCGCCCGAAATCAACGGGAAGACGCTCAAAATTCAGAAGGCGAAGGAACTGTACCCCGACGGCGTGGTTCCCGAAGATTCGCCGATTCTGGCGTACTATCGTTGGTTCTGGGGCGGGGGAGACGGATGGCCCGGTTACACGGGGGCGATTGCGGAGGAATACCGTCCGCTGAAACGAGGTTTTTCGTTCTGGGATCCCGCCGTTCGCTGTCCGCCCTGCTGGGGATCGGGAGGGAATGTCGATGTGTTGAACCAGTGGGTGTATGCCGTTCCGGAACCGATGAGCGTGGCGGGCCCGGTGGAGGAAATGTTCGCGATGGCCGCCGGACGTCCTGGGCAGGAGGTAATGATCATGACGCAGTTGATCTGTTACCGCAGTCAGATCGCGCCGAGCAATGTGACTGTTCGTCCGGTTCCACAATGGGTGGTGCGGCGTCCCCACGCCGCTTTCCCGTCGATCCCGCCCGACTCGCTGCAGGAGGCCACGTGGTCGATGATCGCGAAGCCTGTCAAGGGCATCATGTATCACGGCTGGGGTTGCGTGTACGAGACGGGAAGTTCAACGGGGTATGTCTATACGAACGAGGAGACGACACGCCGGCTGCGGACGCTGTTGCAGGATGTGGTTGCGCCGCTTGGTCCGACCTTGTTGCGTCTGCCTCGCGAGGAATCCCCCGTCGCGGTTCTGGAGAGTTTCACGACGGCGGTGATGGGCGGCGCCGCGACGTGGGGATGGCGCGCCCCTGCGGTCACCTTCCTGCAACGCGCAAGACTCGATCCGCGCGTGGTGTACGAGCAAACCCTCGAACGGGATGGATTCGGCAAGACAAAGGTTCTCTACGCCCCCATGTGCGAATTCCTGACCCCCTCGATCATCGAGAAGATTCGCTCCTTCCAGAAGAACGGCGGCATCTTGGTCGCGGATCAGAAACTTGTCTCCACTCTTCGCGCCGACATCCTGATCCCGGAGCCAGAGTTCAAGCGTCCTCCGGCGTTGGATTCAACCGAAGGGGTGGAGGAGTCTGACACCGTAAAGGTCAATACGCAGGCGCGCGAAGTGACGCGCGCGTCCAAAGAAAAGATGCTCGCCGACGCGACCGAACTCCGGTCGAAACTGGCGGAACGGTACATGCCCCAAACCGACAGCGACAGTGGCGAGTTGATCGTCTTCAACCGCAACTGGCAGGGAATCGACTACGTGTTCGCGATCAACGACAAACGTACATTCGGCGAGTATGTCGGGCAGTGGGGTATGACGATGGAGCAGGGACTGCCCTACCAAGGTACAGTCACGCTGAAGGATCCCGAACGGAAAGTCAAGGCGGTGTATGAACTGTCGCGTGGTGGCAAGCTCGAATTTGTGCGTACCGCAGACGATACGATCCGCGTTCCGTTGCAGTTTGAGACGAACGACGGCAGGTTCTTGCTCTTCTCCCCGCAGGAAATCGCGAAGCTCGATGTCCGGACGTCGGTAACCCAATCCACTGAATCGGATGGATCGTGTCTGGTCACGATGCGCGTGCAGGACGCGGACGGAAAGGCGATCCACGCCTTGCTTCCCGTCGAGATTCGACTGTTTGATTCAGCCGGACGCGAAATTGACGGTGGCGGCTACTTCTGCGCGGAAGGCGGCAGCTGCAAGATCGAGTTCCTGTCAAACGCCGACGATGCCCCCGGCAACTATTCCCTCTTCTGTCGCGACCGTGCGAGCGGCCAGACGGTTCGCCAAACCATCCGCATCCGTTGAGTGTGTCGGCCATGTGGGCGTATGGCGTGAAGCGCATCTTTCGCGAGGACAGGGATCCGAGAGTTAGGTTCTAAGTCCTGAGCGGTAGTCGATTGCATTCGATCGCTATCGATTGCTTTCGACGATGATTCAAGCGAGTTAGCTCCCGTTCACGGTCACGCGGGAATGCTCCGAGCCGCTTTTCTCCAGCTGAGAGGCTGAGTGGCTGAGAAGTGGCACTGGGACTCGTCTCATGTCTCGCGTCTCGCTTCCAGCATGTCGCGTGTCTTTTTCCTTACGCAGCGAACGGGACGCGCCCCGTCGTCGTATCCGTTATAGAGTAGAACGTGGAGTTTGTGCGTTTCTTACGGCGCAAACGGGCTGGCAGCCCGTTCTGCAGCAATCCGCCCGCAATGGCGGGATGAACAGCTTCACGTTGTACTGCTTCCACTGCGTCGCCGCCGTGGGCCATGTTCCGTCGTCCGACGAACCGAAAGGTTCCGCTCACTTTTTAAGTAAAAATAAATACTCTTGATTCTGGACATCACTATTGATCCACTCATTCGTCCATCGCATATCAGCCATGACATTTTTCTTGTAGTCGATTGCCTTCATAGTCTCTATTGTACCATTAGAAGAAAGCGAATCCATCAATTCTTGCTTAGTCGCCCGACCGCCAGAACTATATGACAATAATACATAATCGGACTGAACTTCGCGTATCAAACGATCGATTGCATCAATCGCAATGTAACGTCCCTGAGCGTCCTTTCGATATTCTTCAAATAAAGATGAGCAACATTCATCTCGTGAGTCTTCTCTGCGACCAGCTTTACCGAACAACCGTGGCCTATCATTAAGAACCACGGTTTTCCACAGATGATAATAGGCGCCATATCTCACGCGGCTTGGCGGCATCTTCTCATTGTTTGATCCATACGGGGGATCAAAATAAGCAGCGTCAAACGATCTTCCTTGGATCGCATTAAATATATCCATCCGCAAGACCGTATGCGCTAATTGATCTGTCTCGAATCGCCTTGGAAGACGCAAGTTCATTTTATTAAATGAACGCGGAGACCAATTATTCAAATAAGCCGCATAATGTCCCAATGTACTATCAACGGAATCCAGGGCAAAGATTAAACTCGACAAAACGACACACTTGTCCTCCCAGTCCAGAGACAATTCGTCTATGCGGTTTCTAATGGCATCGAGTCGTTCAGTATTATGGCGCTGAAAGGGCTTTTTAACTTCATTAACACCACCTCCATAATTTTCGGTAAACCACCCGCAGACACCTGGTAGAGCATTCAACTCTTGGAGTATCTTTTCGTAGAAAGCATTTTCCTTGCTTGACTTTAAGTAACATGTAGCAAATACCTGAGACCATTCCGAAATGTCATTAGCCGTGACGGACATCCCTATCTGAGCAAATGCCTGGGACACGCGTGTCGTGCCGGAAAAGCCGTCCAAGACCGTGCGAAATCCTTTGTGTCCAATTATATCAAGGATATACGGAATGAGTTTTAACTTTGATCCCGCATACTTGATACCCTCTGTACGAGGCGTTGGAATCTCGCTCTCTAATTTAAACTCCTCAAACATCACATGACTTTCAATGAGTCAATTCCTTCCTGCAAGATATCACAGGATAGCTGATGCGCCTTCACAGTACTGTTCAAGGCCAATGAAAACAATTTCACTAACACTAGATTGTGAGAATAGTCAATCCAACCATTTGTCAAACTTACAAAAAAATCTTTGGCGTTCTCCGTATGAGTCCAAAATCCACGCTGCAGAGCATTGGCAGCCTTACCACCATACCGCACCTCACAAAGATAACGGTTGTCATGCGTAAGAAATATGAAAACTGGATGTGAACGCCCCTTGCCAACAACAACTGTGCCTTTTTCGTCGTCAAAGCGTTGACCAGCATCGACAAAAAGGATTTTCGACGTTTCTCTAACAACTCGTTGGTAATCAAAAAGAACTATATTACACTGTTTCTGAACTTCCCGATAGATAAGTGGCAAAACATTAAGATGTTCAAGCTTCTGAAAAGGTTGCGACGAGAATATAGTGGACAACTGTCGCGTCTTTACAATCTGCTTTCCGACATTCAAAAGCAGAGGAAAGAGTTCTCCATCCTTATCAGTTGACAACTGTAATGGACCATCTCCATAGGCTTTCAAACTAATCGGGATTTTTCTTAAAGTTCGTTCGTGTGTGACTAAAATATCTTCTTCGTGTTCCTTTGCTCTAAACAAATCTTTACCTACATGCTCACTCTTGTAATTATACATGAACTGATTAATAAACTCAGAAATTGCAATCTCCGCTAAATCACCATGCGTCTTGTTGCCAATGATCCGCATAGTAAACACATTTGAAAGCGTATTCACTATCGCCTTATGATTTTTGCTCGCTAGAAGCATAAAATTATAGCAAAAATCTTGAAAAGCATTTGAATTATTGTCATTCATATACAATCCACAAGTTAACACCTGTGACGGCAGGATGCCGCCACAGGTTTTGGGGGAACACCCGCCACATGATTGAGCGGGCGTTCCTGCGAATTTTACAGCGTGGGGAGGGAGGCAAGCTCGGTGAGGAGCTTGTAGTTCTCCTTGAAGCCGGCCTCGGCCCTCTCGAGCATCGCCTTGGCCTGTTCGGGGCCGGCGATCTTCACGAGCTGGCGGAAGCGGTTCTCGCCGAGTTCCTTCGAGACCGCGTTCGC
>JAFSTA010000278.1 GCA_017450695.1 Kiritimatiellia bacterium
ATTGGAGACGCACATCGACGAACCGCCGCCCACGACGCGTTCGCCGTTCTTGTTCATCTCGAAGAAATCGGGGTGGTCCTTCCCGTAGGTCTTCCACCAGCGCCCGTAGACGTGGCCGCCGTTGAGAGGCTTTGGAAAGCTGCGTGGAAGGTGGTGCGTACGGACCATCCGCAGCGCCCAGACGCGCGGAAAGGTGCGAAGCTGCGCGGTGTCGGCAAATGCCGTGCGGAATCCGTACTTCGCCGGCGCGACCTCAATCGTCGGGCGTTTGGGAACTACGAGGCCGATCTCCTCGTCGGGCCAGAGCCACTGCACCTTCAGCTCGCGCTCGAGAAACTCGTAAACCGCGAAAAGGGTGCCGGCGTTCAGCGACTCGCTTTGCACGGGCGCGTCATTGTCGCCGCCGACAAAGTCGATTTCGTGGTCGCGGACCTCGACGAAACCGCCGTTCGGTTCGTATGCGGTGTGGCCGCCCCAAAGTGTTATCTTGACGGCGCGGCCGATGAAAACCGTGTCGAGCCCTTCGACTGGAGCGGTGCCGATCTTCAATTCCGCGCCGCTGGCGCGCTTCACGAACCGTGCCAGCTCCTCGGCCGCGTATTTCTCCACGGGACGCGGGTTCTTGGGAATCACAATCGCCGCAGCGGGCTGTCCGTCACGCGCCAAGGTCACGCCATGGCAAATCGGTGCGGCGACTGCCACCATCGTCGCGGACAAAAGGAATCGTGCCATCTTTTCCATGCGGAAAAGTATAGCATTCTAAACGGCCTCATGCAAGGGAAAAAAGGACACAAGGGATACAATCCGACCCACCGGCGGATGCGCCGTCGCCACACCGCAGGCTGAACCGCTACGGTCGCTACCGCTCCAGCAGCTCCGGATGGCGGTCCGCGATGCTTCGGGCCCAGTAGAGGAACGGCGTGTCGAGAAGCGACGTCACGATAAACGTCGCGTACCCGAAGATCAGGATCTCGATGATTGTCCGCGCGTCGTACACGCCTGCGAATGCCAGCAGATTGAAGACAACCACGTTGATGAGCTGGCTGACGAGCGTCGAGCCGTTGTTGCGCACCCACAGGAAGGCGCGGCGATTGCCGAACTTCTTTTCGGTGAGGCCCCACAGGAAGTGGTAGGCCCAGACGTCATACAGTTCGCAGACAACGTACGCGAAGAGGCTCGCGAGCATGACGCGCGGCGTGTTGGCGAAAACGGCACGGATCGGCTCCGACATCATGTCGTTCGCCGACGGCACGTAGAGGAACCAGCTCTGGGAAATCAGGATGAACGTTATGTTGGCCGCGATGCCGATCTTCACGCAGCGGTTGGCCTCCTTCTTGCCGAAGAGTTCGCTCATCATGTCCGTGGCGAGGAACGAGGAGGCGAAGATGACGTTGCCCAGCGTCGTTTCCATCCCGAACGCATGGACGAGGATGAGGACCTCTATGTTGGCCGCGATGGTGCAGATGACCGTCCACGCGAAAATGCCTGTTTTTCCAAAAAGACGGAAGAAGGCAACAAGACCGCCGAAGAAGGCGAATACGGACGCGAGCGTGACAAGCTCGTTCTGGAATGGCATGGTGTACTCCTAGTTTTGATTAACGTCAGGATGGTTTTCGAACTGACGAATAAAATTGTACCCGAAAACACTGCCCGAAGTAAAGCCCTTTCCCCTCATGGGGTTTGTCAAGGCATGCCGTGACAAACCGCGGATGTAATTCCATTGCACTAAAAGGCGGCGCATTTTGGTACAATAAATCATTGCCTTATCGGAGAAAAAACATGAGACGCATCTGCTTGGCTTCCCTCACACTTTTTGCCGCCTGCGCATTGCAGGCGGATCCGCCCCGTTTCCTCGCGCCACTGCCTCAAAAGGTGGAGGAGAAAACGGTGGAAGACATTCTGCCCATCCCCCCGCAGGCGACAGAAGAGCAGAAACAGCTTTTCGCGGAGGCCATTGAAGAATCGCGCAAGCAGGATGTCTCGGTCACGCCACAGGCGGCCCTTCTCTACAAAGGCCTTGGCCATCTTCAGGACGAGGAATACGAGGAAGCTGCGCCGTACCTTGAGGAAACTCTCCGACTCGATCCCTCGCAGCAGGCAGGCTGGGAAGGCCTGGGCTGGTCCTACATCAAGACCGATCAGCAACCCAAGGCGAAGGCGCTGTGGGAGTATTTCCAGCGGCTGATGCCTGACCAGGCGCTTCCATACGCCCTCCTTGGCCAAATAGCCGTGATGGAGCGCGAATGGCCTCTTGCGGACAAGCACTTCAGCAAATCCCTCAGCATAAACCCCGACCAGTTCGACGTGCGCTATTGGTACGGGCAGAACCTCATGCGACTGGGCAAGGCGGAGGAGGCCGAGAACGTCTTCAGGGAACTGATCAAACGGGAACCCGACCGTCTGGACATCCAGCTCGACCTCGCCTCACTTCTCATCCAGCGCCTGGAATACATGGAGGCGGTCGAAATCTACCGCCGCGTAAACGACGAGCTTCCGGACAACCCGCGCTTCATGGTGGAGCAGGCCCTGCTGGAGTTGCGCGTCGGCGAACTCCGCCGCGCCGACGAACTCTGCCTCCAGGCCCTCGAACTCGATGAAAAGAACCTGGACGCCATGTCGCTACGCGCCGATATCGCCGAACTGACCGGCCTTCACGACATCACACCGCTCCAAGATCTGATAAAGGAGACCAAAAACCCCGTCACCCGCGCGGCGTTGCGTATCCGCCTCGCGAACAGATGCATCGTCGAGAACCGGAACAAACCCAAGCAGTACGATCCGGACACGATTCTCTCGCTCATGCACGATGCCATTCAAGAGGACCCCGCCAACGTGGAATACCGCATCCTCTACGCCCAGTATCTCGTGATGCAAAACCATTACACCCACGCCCATAGCGTGGCGACGACCGTCCTTGAGAAGTTCAACGGAAACAATCTGGCCGCCAAGAAGGTCTTGCTTGAACTTGCCCTCCGCGAACTGCGGCACGAGGACGCGCTTCAGATTGTCGCTGACATCTATTCCGGCTTGAACGCCCACGACCCGATGGGCCACTACTACCGCGCGCACATCTACACCCAGTTGGGCAGATACGCCGACGCGACCCGGGAAATTGACCTCATGGAGGCTGCGGCAAGCAAAGGGGCCGTGCTCTCGCTCGTGTACACCGCCCTCACGGAAAGCGACTGGACACCGGCGACTTCCGTGCGGCGTCTCCATGAACATATCATGTCCCTTCAACGTGAGGGCTGGATTCTTATTCCCGCAACCAAGATTCCCTCGCTCCTCAAGCCGGAAGAAGGCAAACAGCGACCGACGTCCGTCGCAGACGAAGTCCCCGCAACGGCCAAGATGATCGACTATCTTATCTGGTGCTTCACTGGCAAGCGA
>JAFSTA010000279.1 GCA_017450695.1 Kiritimatiellia bacterium
CTGCCATGAATTCGTGCGGCAGCATCCCGGCGCTATCGTCATAAGCCAAAAGGCGATCGGCACCTCCATCCGCTCCAACCCCGCCACCTACACGGGCATCATGGACGAAATCCGCAAGGCGTTCGCCGCCGCCAACGGCGTTGCGCCAAGTCTCTTCAGCTTCAATTCCAAGGGCGCGTGCGAGGCATGCGGCGGCACGGGGCGCATCGTTTACGACATGGCGTTTGCCGAACCCGTCGAGGTCGTCTGCGAACAGTGCGGCGGACACCGCTACAGCAAGACCGCGCTCGGCTACGCCTACAAGGGGCGCAATATCGAGGACGCGCTCAATCTCACCGTCAACGAGGCGCTGGAATTCTTTGAAGACGACAGGATTCTCCGTCCGCTTAAGAGTCTCGCTGACGTGGGGCTCGGCTACCTTTCGCTCGGCCAGCCCACCAGCACGATGTCGGGCGGCGAAATCCAGCGGCTGAAGCTCGCAAGCGAACTCGGCCGTACGGGGCAGGTCTATGTGATGGACGAACCTTCGACGGGACTCCACAACAAAGACCTCGCCGCGCTCCTCGCGCTTTTCCGCCGACTCGTCGATGGCGGTAACACGGTCGTCATCGTCGAACATCGTCTTGAACTCATCGCGCAGGCGGACTGGATCATCGACATGGGGCCAGGCGGCGGCTCCGACGGCGGCCGTGTCGTCTTCACCGGAACGCCTCAGGAAATCCTCTCCTGCCCCGCCTCCAAAACCGGCCAATGGCTCTCTCGCCATCACCCCAAGCCGACATGAAGGCCGCGAACTGACAGCACTGACGCGGGGGCGCGGTAGTGACGAAAGACATCCCCGACAATTCGCTTGCACTCGGAGTTCCGGCAAAGGTCGTAAAAGAAATCTGAAAGGAGAAAAGAAGTGAGCAAGGAAACCATTATGATAACAGGTTCGCCGCGCAAGGACGGCGGAAAGGACGAGGAGACCTCCACTCAAGATTTGCAGGAACTCGCCGAACACCTCATCGGCCATGAACGCGCCGCGCTCGACAAGTGGTTTAAGGGCGACACCTCCGGCTATCGCGACCTCTGGTCGAAGCGCGACTTCTCCTACTTCGACGGCGTTAAGGACAACCGCGTGGACACCCACGCCGAGATCAGCGCATCGCTTGTCCCGATGGAAGGGGCGCTCCATGCCAATTCCTACAACTTCTGCCGTCCGCGAGTCCAGTTCGGCGGCGACATGGCCGTGCTTACCTACCAGCTCTATGCCGACACCACTGTCGGCGGCAAGCCCTTCGACATGCGCTACAACTGCGTTGAAGTGTTCAAGAAGGAGCCGGACGGCTGGCACGTCGTCCATTCCACCTGGTGTTTCATCAAGCCGATGCTGACTGACTTCTCCGCACTCGGAATCGAGGAGATACTTTGAAGCCATGGGCGACGAGATCGACATCAAAGAGCATTTCATGCGCCTCTGCGTGAGGCCGGAGACGCTTGAGCCGTTCGGGTTCAGGCGCGACGGCGCGGAATGGAAATACGAAGCACCGATCATGGACGGTGCGTTTTCGTGTGTTATCACGATTGACGGGTCGGGCGGAGTTTCGGAGCGCGTCATCGATTGTGCGACTGGTGACGAATATGTGCAGCACCGCGTCGCTGCGGCGACAGGCGCGTTCGTCGGACGGGTGCGGCAGGAGGTGGATGCAATTCTTGGACGCATCGCCGTCGCCTGTTTCGAGCGTGACGTGTTCAAGACCGACCTTGCGCGACGCATGATCGTTTTTGCGCGAGAGACCTGGGGCGATGAACTGGAGTTCCTCTGGAAGCAGTTTCCCGACTACGCCGTCCTCCGGCGCGCCGACACGCAAAAGTGGTACGCCGTCATCATGCGACTCTCCCGCCGCAAACTCGGCTTCAATTCCGACGAAACGGTGGAGATCATCGACCTGCGCCGCGCCGGAAGCGAGGGCGATCCGCGCTTTCTGCCTGGCTACCACATGAACAAGAAGACGTGGATGACCGTTGTGCTGGACGGCACGACGCCATTCGGAGACCTTACCAAGTTGTTTGCCGCCTCGCATGATGCAGCGAACCAATAGCAAAACAAAGGAGCATTGGCAATAAACGGCAACGCCAAAAGAAAACTCTCGCAAAGCCGCAAGAATGAACTCACGCAAAGCCCGCAAAGAGGTCTTGAACCCCAGGACAACCTCTGCGCCTCTGCGCGAGATAAAAGCTTCGCGGACTTCGCGTGAGGAAAATACCGTATCGGGACTTCTTGGTGATAAGGCACTGGAACTCGGGACGGCGAGCCAGACGAAACTTTGTGTACGCGAGGTAAAGCCGCCTCTTTTCAACTTCCATCCGCAACTCGACGAATACTTGAAGACGCATCTCTTCGGCCCTCATCGCGACGGCGAAGGTGAACGGAGTGACAGACGAACAGGCGGCGGCAATCGTACGGCGCGTGAGAACGGGAGGGTCGCAATTTATTGCGACCGACAGCACGGACGCAATGAATTGCGTCCCTCCGCCGACTTCTCGCCGATTCCCGTGGGCGAGCCAAACACGGCGAATGCACAGATTTCACGGGGAGAAGCTATCTCCACAAGCTGACGCTTGAGCAGGTTCCGGCGTTTGGCGTCGTGTTCGAGCCGGGCTACCGCAACAACTGGCACATCCACCACGCGAAGACGGGCGGAGGGCAGATTCTCATCGTCACGGCAGGCGAGGGATTCTATCAGGAATGGGGTAAGCCGACGCGACGCATTAGGAAAGGCGACACGGTGAACATCCCGGCGAACGTGAAGCACTGGCACGGCGCGGCACCAGACAGCCGGTTCCAGCACATTGCCATTGAAGTCTCCGGAACCGAAACCCGCACCGAGTGGTGCGAGCCGGTCGCCTACGCCTACGCCAATACGATACAATAAGAAGCCGATGGAGAAACAACCATGAGCAAGAAAGTATTGATACGCGAAGGCGCTTGACTTCGTCGATATCAAATCGAAGTGCAAACGACTGTTTGAATATCGCCGCGAACAGTCATGGCCTCCAACGTTTGTCAAGGGTGAGGTGTGGTCTAAGGTTTATGATGAGGCTCGGTCAACACTGCGCGACAGTGAGTCCTGTTCTTGTCACGGTAGATGTGGCTATCGTCTGGGCGAACGAACTGATAGCGAAGAGTGATGCGGCGCAATGAGGGAGAAAGGGGCAACGTGGCGGCTCAATCCTTCCGTCGATTTTATTATCTCACACGAGGTCGCGTCTCATATCCCTTATCACGCGAGTGTCCAAAGCACGCGGCAAGCGACGTGCCGCACAAATTCCCATGCGAGCGCGGGCGGCGGGCTTAGCGGGGGATTTTGCCGATGAGGATGGAGTTGCCGCCGGTGCCGGTCCAGACGGTGTCGGAATCGAAGGGATCGAGCGCCAGGCAGGAGATGTTCCGCAATGTGAGCGACGGGCTGTTCAGCGATTGCCAGGTCGTTCCCCCGTCCAGCGACTCGAAGACTCCATCCCCCATGCACTGGTCATGGAAGGGATGGTCCGTCCATCCGGACAAGATCCGCTTCGGATTCGCGGAATCAATCAGCACAGTCTGACAGAAATTTCCGGAGAAGGCGTTTTGCCAGTCGTTTCCTTGGCCCCGTATCCAGACGCCACCGGCCAAGACACCGAGCGCCTTCTGGTATCCGCTGCGAATCCCCGCGACAACCAAACCGTCACGAGCGGCGAGCGAATGGACCCCGCCCAATTTCTCGCTCGTGATGCGTTCCCACCTCGCGTCACCCAAAACACGGCGGTAAATCGCACCGGACTCTGTCTGCGACGGCTTCGTACCCGCGTAGAGAGTTCCCGCATCGACTGCAACCGTCGTCACGCGGTCGGCGGGCAATCCCTCGTTCCAGGGCGTCCAGCGTATGTCCTGTCCATTACGAAGCAGGATCCCGTAGCCGTCCGCGACGCACGCCAGCACGGAAACCCCGTCGGCACGGCGAGTACGCGACAGGAAATGTCCGCGACCCCCTGGCCATCCGGCCTCCGCATTCGGCACGGGTGTCCAGCTCTCGCCCGCGTCACGGCTTTCCGCAAGGATTCCCGTGTTGCTTCCCCAGTTCCCGAAGGCGCCGATCAGGTGGCGCGAGTCCTCCGGATCAATCAGCAGGGAAAAACAGGAATTGGAAACATGATTCGGAATTCCCTTCATGCAACGGCGGAAGGTTTTGCCGCCGTCATCCGTCCGCAGAAGCCCGATGTCGTAGTAGCCGCAATAGAAGCGGCCGCGCACAGTCCGGTCGGCAACAATTGTATGGAGGCAGGTCACTTCCAGTCCGGTTCCGGAGATCTCTCCACCCTGACGGGATTGCGTGTATTTTTGGCTCCATGTTTTTCCCCCGTCCTCCGTACGATAGACATACCCCGACGTACCGAAGGCGACGGTATCGGGCGCGATGGGCGAAAGACTCAGACAGGTTGCGGTCGGTCCCCAAAAGGTGATCCACCCCAACCGTTCCGGCGGAACGAGCTGCCGCCAGTTCTGGCCGCCGTCGTCGGTACGGTACACGCCCGACTCCCACCAGCTCGCACCGCCCGCATAGACGAGATCGGGATTGGACGGATGGACGGCGAGACGATCCACCCACGTCGTACACATATCATCCATTCCCGCCTTCCCCGGTTTTTGCTGCAATCCATTGTTACGTGGCGACCAGGTGGCTCCCGCGTCGTCCGAACGATAGACACCCGCTTGCCAGGGGGACTCTCCACCCTTGGCGCGAAGCGAGACATACACCACATCGGGGACGGAAGCGGACTGCGCGAGATGGCGCGTCCGCAAATGAGGCGGAAGCCCCGTATTGGAGGGTTTCCAAGTCTCTCCCGCGTCGAGGGAGAGAAAGACACCGACATCGGTTGCGATCAGAATCCGCGCCAGGGTTCTGGGATGGATGGCGATGTCGAAAATGTTGGCGTTGGCAGGGAGCCCCGAACGGACAATCTGTCGCCAGGAAAGACCGCAGTTGTCCGAACGGTAGATCGCACCCTGACCGCCCTTTCCGGTTCTCGGTTGACCGACCGTCGCGAAGACACAGTCCGGAAGTGAAGGATGGAAGACGATTTTCGAGAACTGGACAGAAAACGAGTACTTCTCAACCTTGGGAAGACCGTCCCGGATTTCCGTCCAGGAATCGCCGCCATCGGTGGAACGGAAGATGCCGCCCTGGCTGGCGAGAAGGATGACTTTCGGGTTGATGGGATGTTCGGCAATCCACTCAACCCAAGGGTTCGTCAAACCCGCATTCGAAATCTCATACGAGACGCCGCCGTTGCGGGAACGGTAAAAGCCGCCGACATCGCACCCGACATACAGCAGGTTCCGATCGTGACGGCTGCAGAGAATCGACTGAATCCAGCCCCCACCCCCAGGTCCGACGCAAGTCCAGCGGACAGGAAGCGTAGTGGCGAAAAGACAAAAAGGAAAAAGAAGGAAAAGCAAAGAGAAAAAAGTGTGCATAGCGGATGATTTGTAGCCGGTAGGTAGCCAGATCTCTCCGGTTTTACCGGGGTTTCCGGGGTTTCCGGGGTTTCCGGGGTTTCCGGGGTTTCCGGGGTTTCCGGGGTTTCCGGGGTTTCCGGGGTTTCCGGGGTTTCCGGGGTTTCCGGGGTTTCCGGGGTTTCCGGGGTTTCCGGGGTTTC
>JAFSTA010000280.1 GCA_017450695.1 Kiritimatiellia bacterium
CTTAGGGCATCGCCCTTGCTGAGTTAAGTGCACTTCGTGCTAAGTGTCCCTGCGGGACTAAGTGCCGCTGCGCGGCTAAGTCAACTTAGGTGGCGCCAGCCACCACTTAAGACGAAGTCCACTTACCAAACTTAGGGCATCGCCCTTGCTGAGTTAAGTGCTACTTCGTAGCTAAGTGTCCCTGCGGGACTAAATGCCGCTGCGCGGGTAAGTCAACTTAGGTGGCGCCAGCCACCACTTAGGACGAAGTCCACTTACCAACTTAGGGCATCGCCCTTGCGGTGCTACGTGCTGCACTTCGTACTACGTGTCGCTTCGCTCCTACGTTTTTCATCCAGCCTCGCATCTCAGAACAGGATATCGGCGGCGTTCACCACCGCATCGAAATAGCCATCCGCCTCCACGGACGGCGAAAGGCGTCCGGAATACACGAGAACCGTGCGCACTGAAGCGCGACGCCCGACTCCCAGCCGCTTCACCTTCTCGGCGACTTCATCAACGACTTCTATTCCGATCTCACGGTGCCTTTTGATCTCCACCACCCAGACTGTACGCCGCGTCTGGATCAGAAGGTCGATTTGGCAGCCCTTGCCACGCGCATGTGCGGCACGGCGGTACGGGGCGGCGGAAACAAGAAGCGTCCGGTCCAGGCCAAGACGCCGCAGAAGTTCGACAATGTTGTTTAGGACAAGGCATTCGAATTGAAATCCAAGAATCGACTGCCATCCGGGTAACTGCTCGAGGTCGGTGAACCGGAAAAGCCCCTTGTCTATCAAATCTCTGTTCGGCGCGATATACTTGATGTAGAAACGCGTGTAGTTATCGGAGATGCGATAGCGGAACAGACGCGAACGGGCGCCTGACTGCGGGTTGACCCCACCGTCGCGCGCGATGAACCCCGCCAACTCCAGTTCTTCAAGGTCATCTGTAAGATGCCCGTTGTTGTCCACGCCCAACCTTTCAGCCAGTTCTTTCCCGCTGAAAGCACCGTCTCCGAGACATTCCAATATCCTTCGCTTGACTGTTCCCTTCCCCTCGAACACGTCCGTGAAGATGTTGTCGAACTCGTCAACCAGCACACCGCCAGGCGTAAAGCAAAGGGCCTTCAGATTTTCCGCAGGCGAAAACCTTGGATTGATAAGCTCCAGATATTTGGGCACACCTCCCGTCACCGACAGGACATCGAATATGTCGCTGGCGGGGGTACGCGCGGCGCGCTTCCCCCAGAATCGAACGCAGTCGCGCAAAGCCAGCTCCCCAACGAGGAGATTAAGCGTGGGGCGTCCGACGAATGCCTTGTTCCGCAGGATGTTCTTCGATATCCACGTCGAGACGCTGCCGCAGACCACGAGCATGAGCCGCTTGTGCTTTTTGAAGCGGTTGTCCCAGGCATACTTGAGTTCGCCTGGATAGTCTGGATCGTATTTGCCCATCCATGACACTTCGTCCAGAAACACCACGGTCCTTTCACTGTCTGCGATTACGCCGTCAAGCCTGGCAAACGCATCGAACCATGACGCTAGTGGACGTAACGGCACCCCCGTCTGCTCGGAGAGCTGCCGGGCGAAAGCGGTCAGTTGCTTCTGGTTTGTGTCCGCCTCGCGGGGCGACAGCCCCTCCAACTTGATGAAGCGCACCTTGCTCCTTCGGGCAAACTCCTCGATGAGCGTGGACTTCCCGATTCGCCGGCGGCCGCGACAGGTCACAAGAGACGCAATCGGACTCGCCAATTGCGTGTCAAGCTGCTTCAAGATCTCTTCTCGACCGTAAAACATGGCTATTCCCTCAACTCGTTGCGCCGAATTATCCCATATTCTGTTGTTGAAGTCAATCGAAAACGGGCGTGAAACGTGCATTTGCAGATTTCACGCCCGTTCTGGAAATACCGATTTTGGGCGTGAAACGTGCATTTGCAGATTTTACGCCCGCGATGCGCGGTTGATTTCCCGGAAACGCTGAATTCCTCAGTCGGACAATTTGAAAAACTACGGAACACACGGAATACACGGAAAATCATCCGTTTCTTGGAACGGCGATTCCGTGAGTTCCGTGTATTCCGTGGTGAATCATGGCGCTTTGGAATTTTACAGGCTTTTGTGTGCGGGGGATCGAAAAGCCTCTGTATTCGGCACGTTCTCCGCGTACTCTGCGGCCTCAGCGGCTCTGCGTGAGAACCCAAACGAGGAATCTAGGTTGAAAGAAAGACGCGCGGTACGCGACGGGCGACAGGCACGTGTCGGGAAGTCGGAATGTCGTGTCGCGTGTCGCGTGTCTTTTACTCCACGCACTCCCCCGAAAAGCGACAAGAGTGTCGCTTCCCCGAAGGGCGTAGCCCTTGCTGAGTTAAGTGCTACTTCGTAGCTAAGTGTCCCTGCGGGACTAAATGCCGCTGCGCGGCTAAGTGTCCTTACGGGACTAAGTACACTTCGTGCTGCGTGTCGCTTCGCTCCTAAATGCCCTCGCGCGGTTCAGTCAACTTAGAGCCGAAGGCTCACTTAGGACAAAGTCCACTTAGCAAACTTAGGGGCGCAGCCCCACTTAGGTGGCTTCAGCCACCACTTAGGGCGTGACCCACTTAGGACGAAGTCCACTTACCAACTTAGGACGTAGTCGGTGTTACCCGCTCTCCCGAAATTGACTTTCGGTATCATTCTGTTATACTAGCGGCGGTTCGGAAACAAAGGGGATGAAGGTGATGAATTATTTTCAGATTTTGAAGAAGCTGGTGGATCGCCGCGATTTGTCGCGTGGCGAGGCGTTCGAGTCGGTCACGGCGATTTTGGGCGGCGAGTGGACGGAAGGGCAGATCGGCGGTTTCCTCGCCGCGTTGAGCGCGAAGGGCGAGACGGTCGAGGAAATCTGCGGGGGCGCAGCCGCGATGCGAGCCGCCGCCACGCGCATCCAGTCGCTGACGCCCAACACGCTGGACACGGTGGGTACGGGCGGGGACGGCGGCATGACCTTCAACGTCTCCACCACGGTCGCGTTCGTGGCGGCGGGCGCAGGGGCGGTCGTGGCGAAGCACGGCAACCGCGCGAGCTCCGGGAAGAGCGGAAGCGCGGATTGCCTGGAGCAGCTTGGATTCAACCTCTCCGTCGATCCGGAGCTGATGGAGGAGGCGCTGAACGAAATCGGCATCTGCTTCCTGTTCGCGCAATCCTTCCATCGCGCGATGCGTTTCGCCGGCCCCGTGCGGAAACAGCTCGGCATCCGCACGATCTTCAACCTGCTGGGTCCGTTGACGAATCCCGCCGGGGCGCCCTGCCAACTGATCGGCGTCTTCGCGCCGGAGTTGACGGAGGCGTTTGCGAACGTGCAGAAAGAACTGGGTTCGCGCCGCGTGCTGGTCGTACACGGATGCGACGGGATGGACGAGATTACCCTGACGGGACCGACACGCTGTTCCGAATTGCAGGACGGCCGGATCAAGACCTACGACATCGAACCGCTGAACTACTTTGACGAGACTTGCACGACGGCGGATCTCGAAGGCGGGGACGCCGCGCAGAACGCGGAGATCACGCGCGGGATTTTGTCGGGGAAGATCCAGGGGGCGAAGCGAAACATCGTCTTGCTCAATTCCGCGGCCTCGTTGCTTGCCGCCGACCTCGTTCCCGATCTACGCGCCGGGATCGCGAAGTCCGCCGAGTCTATCGATAGCGGCGCGGCGCTGGACAAGCTGGAACAGCTGATCGCGTTTTCCAAGAGATAACCGCACGGAAACGGAAAGGGGCAAGGGAATGAAACGAGAGAGTTGGGTTTGGACAATGGCATGTGTCGCGGGAATGCTGGTTTTCTGCGGGACGGGGAGAGCGGCGGGCGAAACGGCGTTGCGCACGTGCGCGTTCCGCGAGCTGCCGTTGGGCAGCGTGAGACCGCAGGGATGGTTGAAAGAACAGCTGGAGATCCAGCGCGACGGTCTGACCGGACACGCGGAAGAACTGTACGAGGATATCGGGCAGAGCGATTGGGTCTCTGACCAGAAGCGCGGCGGGCAGTTCGCCTGGGAGCGCGGGCCGTACTACGCGCGCGGACTGATCGCGCTGGCATACGTGCTGGACGATTCCGGACTGAAGCAAAAGGCCAAGCGTTGGATCGAACCCATTTTGGCGAGCCAGCGGGAGAACGGCGATTTCGGTCCGCGCGACCGGAACTGGTGGGCGAACATGATCGTCCTGTACTACCTGCGCGACTACTGCGAAGCGACGGGCGACGCGCGGATCGTCCCGTTCCTCCAACGCTATTTCCGGTTCCAGCTGACGGCCTTGCCGGAGCATCCGCTGATCCGGGACAGCATGTGGGCGAAGGCGCGCGGCGGGGACAATCTGGACGTAGTGCTGTGGCTCTATGACCGCACGGGCGAGGCTTGGCTGCTCGATCTCGCCCGGCTCTTGCGGGAACAGACCGCCGAATGGTCCAAGTTCTTCGCGGACGGGACGGGCGACCGTTCCTACTCGGAACACATCGTGAACGCCAACCAGGGACTCAAATCCCCCGCGCTGTTTTATCGGCTGACAGGAGACAAGGCAGACCGCGACGGTTTCGCCAGCGCGCTTCGCCCGGACGGGTGGATCATGCGGCGGTTCGGCCGCGTGGACGGAATGTTCAACGGAAGCGAGCCGTTGTCGGACCGCGAAACGACGGGAGGCACGGAGAGTTGTGCCATCGCGGAGCGTGTCTGGTCGAGCATGACCGCGATCCGCGTGTTGGGCGATGCCGCTCTCGGCGACCAGCTGGAGACCGTGGCGTACAACGCGATTCCCGCCATGACGTCGCCGGACTGCACGGGCGTGCGCTATTACTCGCTGCTCAACCAGTTGCGCTGCACCAACCATCGGCTCGGCTTCTGCCACAACGGCGACAAGGTTTTCTCGGTCTGCCCGTCGCCGCATTCCGGGTACGGCTGCTGCCGCAGCAACTTCCACTTCGCGTGGCCGAAGTTCGTCCAGTCGATGTGGATGGCGACGCCGGACAACGGATTGGCCGCCATCGCCTACGGTCCCAACACCGTTGAAGCGAAAGTCGGCTCCGCCAACAGCCGCGTCGTGATCGAACAGCACGGTCCGTATCCGTTTGACGGGGACATCGGCATGACGATCCGGGAACTGGACGGAAGCGTCGCGTTTTCGTTGCGCCTCCGGATTCCCGCCTGGTGCAAGAAGCCGCAAGTGACGGTCAACGGGGAGACCGCTCCATCTATCCGACCGGGAAGTTTCTTGACGCTCTCCCGCACCTGGAAGGCGGGCGACGAGGTGCGGATTCAGTTCCCGATGGAAATCCGGACTTCGCGCTGGGCGAGTGATTCCGTCGCGGTGACGCGCGGTCCGCTGGTGTACTCCTACGCGCCGCCCGCAACCCCTTGGAAGAAGACGCAGGAGTTTCTGGGCGGGAAGTTCGCGACGTGGGAGATCGAACCGGCGCACGCGTGGAACTACGCGCTTTTGCTGAAAGCCGATGACACGCCCGAAGAAGTGGTACGCACGGAAAGCCAGCCGTCCGGGTGGTCGAAAGAACTGCGGTTCACCCAGCCGCCGTTCCCGGTCTCCATCCGCGTGAAGGCGTTCCGGACGGGAAAAGAAATGTGGGGCACGTTCCGGTCTGACTTCCCCGCCCGTGCGGTGGAGCCGCCGTTGAGTCCTGTCGAAGCCAGCGGACCGTTCGAAGAAATCACGCTGATTCCCTACGCCTGCACCCAAATCCGCCTGACCCTATTCCCGTGGGGACGGAATGCGGGGAAGTAGGTAAGTGGCGGCTGGCGCCGCCTAAGTGGGGCTGCGTCCCTAAGTTTGGTAAGTGGACTACGCCCTAAGTGGTGGCAGGCGCCACCTAAGTGGGGCTGCGCCCCTAAGTTTGGTAAGTGGACTACGCCCTAAGTGGTGGCAGGCGCCACCTAAGTGGGGCTGCGCCCCTAAGTTGGTAAGTGGACTTTGTCTTAAGTGAGCCTTCGGCTCTAAGTTGACTGAACCGCGCAGGGGCATTTAGGAGCGAAGCGACACGTAGCACGAAGTGCAGCACGTAGCACCGCAAAGGCGATGCCCTAAGTTGGTAAGTGGACTTCGTCCTAAGTGGTGGCTGGCGCCACCTAAGTTGACTTAGCCGCGCAGCGGCACTTAGTCCCGCAGGGACACTTAGCTACGAAGTAGCACTTAACTCAGCAAGGACTACGCTCTTCGGGGAAGCGACACTCTTGTCGTTTCGCGCCTGAGTGGGGAGCAAAGCGGGATCAAAGAGATTCAGCCGCCCCGCATGTCGCGTGTCCCTTGTCGCATGTCCTTTACCCCACGCGAAGCCGCAGAGAAGGGGAGGGACGTGCCCCGTCGCGTCCAAGCAAACGCACTGGGGAAGCGACACTCGTTTTGAGGGGCATAGTTGTTTTTACCACACGCAGAGGCGCGGAGTACGCAGAGAAAGAGTTGAAAACAGAGGTTTTTTCGAAGCACGATACGCAACTGGAGATCGGGAGTCGATTCACCCAAATGGTGATAGGCATAAATGAATGGAATCATTTCCTGACAGTCGTTTCTCAATACGAGAGACACGGAAAAGAAGCTTTTACCGTGTATTCCGTGGTTTTCAAATTGTCCAGCAGAGGAATTTAGGGGCAAGTGTTGTGGTCGATTGCTTTCGACTATACGCGACAGCCCAACGCGACAGCATGATCGCACTTTGACTTTTCGGGTCGGTCGTGATACGCTTTCTGCCATGCAAACAAACGTTCAGGAAGAACCGCTCGAATCCGTTTTCCGCTGCCTCCGCTGCGGAACCTGTTGCCGCATTCCGGGAATCGTCCGTTTGCGTGACGCGGACATCTCTGCCATTGCGTCCGCGCTCCATTTGACGGAAGAGGAATTCATCGCGCGTCACACCGACCTCTCGCCGGATCGCACCTGTCTCGTCTTGAAAAACAAAGAGGACGGTTCCTGTGCGCAACTGACCCCAGACGGCTTGTGCCGAATCCACGCGGTGAAACCCCGCCAGTGTCGAACATTCCCCTACGAATGGCGCAACCCGGATTCCGAGATTACCTGCCCTGGATTGCGCACGGCGTATGCTGTACACAGTTCCGAGTCCCAAACTCCAAGCGAGAAGCGGCGGCAACCGTGATTCTTGCCTATAAGTCGAAGTTCTGAGTAGGACATTCAGGAAAGCGCCGCTCTTCTTGCTTCACGGCGAACGGGGTGTGCCTCGTCGTGACCGTAATGCTGAACACGCGTAACCAGCCAACTTCCCGGCGAGGCGTGTCCGTGCGCAGGAGGAAACTGCTCTCGGCAATCTACTCATCTGCCGCTCCTCTGCGTTGACACCATGTTTTTCGTGACAACTCAAAGATATCATCGCCACCACCGTTCTCGTTAATCCCGTTCGGTCCTGACGACCACAACACGATGCCGCCGACCGTATAATCCCTAAGGCTCTTTCGTATGCCTTCGTCATGGAAGCGGTAGAGCATATCTGCGTTGTAGGGATTTCCCCACGGATCTACCAAATGTTCCACCCCGTCGATTACGTGCGTTCTAACCGGTTTGCCGCTTTGTTCTGAATATTTCTTGCAGTATTCACATATCTGCGCGACAAGGGGATCGTTCGTCTGCGTAATGTTTCGAGTATCCCGCCAATCAATGAAAGCCTTATCCGTAGCGTTTTCATCAACGGCCAACAAAACATATCTGACCTGTTGCAAGAACCGCCTGCACTGATCAATCTTGTTAGATGTCGATAGAGACTGAGAACGGAATATGATCATGGCTGCGGCTGCTACGGCCATTAGGCTAAACATTCCGTAGATAAAATATCACCTTTCGCTGTATGTGATTTTCAAGAGAGACATTGCCGGTCAGATGAAATGCGTTTGACAGGATTTTCTCCATACTCTCCCTCCCAATATTCGATCGAGACTCGCCATGCGACCGTATTCGTCAGGGTGGGGATTGCGAAAGTGTAACTTCCGCCACTTGGAATCTCGATGATGTTTCTTCCCGTTGCGCACCTGTACCGATTTGTGCCGGATTTCCACTTCCCGTCCTGAAAAACCTCGATTTCATACCCAAAACCATCATCGGAAACCTGCCAGACATTGACAGGGGAAACGGATCTGTTACTGGTTACGAAAACCGCGGTTGTCTGATCGTTCCTTTCTCGGGAAATTGTCACATCACCAGCTGGACTACACCCGATGAGACCAGCCCCGTATCGAAACAGCAGAAACAGAATTGTTACCTGTCTTGCGATGTCGATTTGTATCATTCGGTTAACTCCTCATTTGGTCCTAGATTCCTCGTTCGGGTTCTCGCGCATTCGGGTTCTCACGCGGAGCCGCAAGAGCACGGAGTACGCGGAGAGAAGCCCGAAAACAGCCAACTGGAGAATCCAGGAACCACAGCCACATTCTTGCCTATAACTTCATTGTTCACAAATGTCAACAATGCCACAAATCACAATGCCATTTCAATCTGTGTTTGTGGCATTGATGACAATTGTGCCAATTGTGAACAATCGGAGAAGTCCGCAAGCGAAATGCGCTATTGCGCGATTTCGCTGGTGCGGATTGTCACGGGACCGAGTAGGCCGGATGGTAGCAGCTCGTCTTCCTTCGTCCAGTGTTTCCACGTCGTGAAGGTGTGACGTCCCGTGGGCGATTTCTTTCCGTCCTTCACCCACTGCGGGATCTCCTCGACGCCGATCTCGTTCACGCCCCGACGCCGCACCCCCTTCCACTTGCAGTCTTCGGGCAGGAAGTCGTCGCCGATCAGACGGTTGGGCCAGAGGTTCGTCACTTTGACGGTGAGGTCAAAGGAGTTCGCCCCCGGCTTGAGCGCATCGGTGATATCGACACGGAACGGCGGTTTCCACAGAACTCCGAGCGCCTTTCCGTTGACGCTTACCTCCGCGAAATTCTTCACGGTGCCGAGGTCAAGCGCCACGCGGCGGCGAGCCGGAACACCCTCCGGTGCGGTGAAGGAGACGCGCTTCGTGTAGGTGGCGGTCCCCGAAAAGTAACGGATTCCGTTCTCCGGACGGGTCGTCCACGAGACGAGTCCGGGGAAGGTGACGGAAGCGGGCGCGTCCCATCCTTCCGGGAATGCGAGCTTCCATTCTCCCGTCACGGGGACGGACGCGGGCGGATTCGCGCGCAACGTCTTTTCCTTGCCGGAAGCGAGTTTCACGGTTGCGGTCAGAGGCTGCCACGCCACCAGCTTCGCGCCCTGCCATTCCCAATCGGGCGGCAGCTCCGGATCTGGCGTCCGTTTCGGGAGGGAGAACCGCTGGTTTTCCTGCACGGTGCAGGTCTTGGTCACGCCGTCCAGCACGTAGGTGATCCGCGCGGACTTGACCTGCTTGAAGATGGGGTCGCCCGCCAATTGGTTCCCGACGATGACGGAGATCTCGCCGTCGTGAACTTGGGCTGAGAGCGCCTTCGTGATGTCAACCAGGTAATCCGGCTGCGGTTTCCAGTCCTTGTGCGCCGCGCCGTACCAGGCGCTGACGACCTTTGCGTCCTTCGGCAAGGTAAAGGTCTTGTGCTCGTCCGTGCGGACGGTCTTGGTCGCCCCCGCCAGGGTGTAGGTCACTTCCAGCGACTTCACCTCGCCGAAGATGGGGTCGCCGCCGAAGGTTCCGTTTTCGACGCGGATCGTTTTGCCGGGAATGATCAGAGCGGTCACATTGGCGCATTTGGGGCGCGTCTTTTCCGAGAACACGCCGTACTCGCCCTTCACGATCTGGAGGGTGTGCTTCTCCTTCACGACGGGCGGTTCGGCGTGGCGGTTCGCGGTCACCGCGACCTGGGTCGCGTGGTCGCCGGAGACCGGTTTGCGGAAGACGACGAACGCGGAGCCGCTGGGCTGGAACTGGAGCGTCACGACCGTCTTGCCGTTCTCTTCGCGCCACTGCTGCGCGGGAGCGACGGTTCCCGCGACCGCGTCCCAGATTTCGGGCTGCCGCCCGCTCTGGCGGAAGGTCGCCTCGAAGGTCTGCGTCTTCTCGTTGTTCAGCGCGACGAAATACCAGTCCGCGCCGTTCCCGCGACGGTGGATGGTGGTCGCTTTCGCGTCCGTGGAGAGGAAGTCGGGTTCCACGCCGAGTTTCTTCAGCGCCTCGGCGGGCGGGCAGGTGAAGACGCCCTTCGCCCAGACCTTCTCGCCCAGCGCCTTCACGCGGCTGTCCGCCTGCGGGTAGCCGACGAGTCCGGGCGAACGGGTCGGCTTGACGAGGCCGCACACCTTCGCGCCCTTGTCGAGCAGCTCGGAGACGACCTGGAGCAGTCCCTCGCTCATCGTCTCCTGGGGTGGCAGCACGAGCAGGTCATACGCGACGCCGCCGGGCACGACAACCTTGCCGTTCCTCACCTTCAGCATCTCCACGGCTTTCGTCGCGCAGATGTCCCAGTTGTAGCCGGGCGGCAACCGCATCTCATCGGCGTTTCCTCCGCCGTCGGTGTTACCACCCTGGTTCGGTGCCTGTTCGCCACAGAAGAAGAGGACGTCCGCGACGAACGTTCCCTCCTGTAGCATCCACTGGCAACGCGCCTGGTACTTGAACCAGTCTTTCGAAAGCGGCCACCAGGTCTGCGTCCGGTCCAGGTGCATTCCCCAGCGTCCCATCGTCATGCCGGGCAGATACTTGTTCCCCGGCCAGGGCTGGTGCGTGAAGCGGTGGTAGATAATGCGGTTGATGCCGTCGGTGAAAGCGCGGTCGCCCTGCGCCTTGATCGAGAAGGGGGTGGTCAGCCAACGCCCGCCCGGTCCCGGCGAGGCGGTGAACGACTCCGTGGCGGCGTAGCGGCGTCCCCACACGTGGGCGAGGTAGGAGGCGAACTTGGAGTTACCCGTCCCCACGCCGTGGTCTCCCTGCGCGGCATTGGACCAGAACTCGCCCATCGGGATATCGACGTCCTGCCCGTACTGCAGGTTGTCGGAGGGGCTGTTCCCGTACGGCTCGATCGAGAGCTTCAGCCCGTACTGGTGGCAGAGCTGGGCGAGTCGTCCCGCATAGTTCTCCGCGAAGAGGTCTGCCACCACGCGGCGGAAGTCTTCCAGGAAACGCTCGGTCGCATCGACCGAATCGACCACGCGCCCGGTGAAGACAGGTAGCCATTTGATCAGCGAGTATCCCTTGCGCTTCTCGAACGTCTGCGCGAATCCCTGCGTCCAGTTCTGCGAGGCAACCTCGTAGCTATCGACCAGAATGTTGTTGAAGCCGGACTCGACATCGCCCGCGAGCGAACCGAGGTGCTTGCAGATGCGCGCCACATACTGGTCGAAATGGTAGTCCATCGCGGAGGCGGAGAGTTTATCGACCTCCAGTCCCCTGCCGTGGTCGGAGGCGGGATGGTTGCAACGCCCGTTGCAGATGTACCCGATTCGCATGATCGACCAGTCCCCGGCTGGCACCTGCCATTCGAGCGAACCGTCCGCCTTCATGCGCGAGGTCAAGTCCTGCACCGCGTCTTTCGCGACCACCTGATCAGGGGATGCGCCCATCTGCATCCGCTTGACTCCGCCGCGAATCGCGAAGGTCTTGGCCGCGGCATCCGAGATCCGCAGTTTCCATTCGGGACGCGCCTCCACGATCGTGATCGCTTGCGACGAACGGAAGTTCAGCCGGATCGCACGCGCGTTCACGCTGGAGGGGAATGCGTGGAAGCGGAGCGAGTAGTCCGTGGAACCGGAGGTGGCGAGCGGCGCGTTGAATTTCTCGAAGGGACGGAAGGTCTTGCCGTCGTCCGAGATCTCGACGTCCACCGCCGCGTTCCCGCTCCAGCAATTCGCGTACCGCAAACGGAAGGAAACGCCGGACGCCGTGAACGGCTGGGCGGAGGAGAGGGTGAAGCGGTTCTCCTCAATCTCCGTCTGCACCTGGTCGAATTTCGTCAGGTCTGCTTTCGGCACGGGGAACGCCAGTACCGCAATGTCTTCGTAGAACCCGTTGTCTTTTTCGGTGCGCGGCAGCTTGGCGCTGAACTTCGACGGCCCCTTCGTGAACGTCTCCGTATAGACCACGACCTTCATGCCGTTCGACGGCATGTTCCACGGCCCGCCCGACGATGACCAGCCGCTGCAGTTCGGGATGCAGATTTCCAGTCCGAGGCGACGCGCCTCCGCCGCCGCGTGCTTGAACATGTCGAACCACTCCGGGGAGTTGAACGACATCGGCCCCGGCGGAATGGCGCATCCCGCGTCGAACATCTGCACGCCGCCAATGCCGGCCTCCGCCAACGCCTCGAAGTCGCAGGTGATTCCCTCCTTCGTGACGTTCCCGTTCATCATGTGGTACCACGTGTGCGGCTTCGCCGAATTCGGCGGAGAAAGGAATCCCGCCTCCAGTGAATCCGCCGCGAAACAACCGTTCCACGCTCCCGCCGCCACGGCGAGAATCCCAATCCAAGTCGCTGACACTTTCTGCATTTTCATACCATCCTCCATCAAATGAGGATTCCAGTGTATCATTTTCCATCGGTCATGGCGAGGAGAAAGGAGTAGGATTTCCTCACACAGAAGGGGAGGGGGCGCTTGCCGCCTGTCCTTCGCAACCTTACACGGGATGGATCGCGACCGCAATACTGAACGCGCTGAACCGGCTTGACCTGCTGGCGCTTCGCCCTTACCCCGCTTACTGGGACGGGATGCGGATGCGGTAGAAACCTCGGGATCCGGTGGGTGTCAACTCGACGGAGTTCGTGATGGGCGTAGGCGGCAGGTTCGTATAGATCGCGGTCCAGTTCGCATCCGCTCCGAGTGTCTCCGTGCGTTCCACCAGTTGCGTCCGGATGCTGCCGCCTTGCCACACGAGGTTGGTGAGGTCGTACGCCAAAATACGGAGACTGGAACCCGCCGCGATCGGGATGGTTCCCGCCTGGTATTCCTCTTGGTTGGAATGTCCATCCCCGTCCGGATCATCGGTTGCGGCATTCTTCGCATTTTCCGCAAGGTAACGCATGAACCACCAGGCGGGAACGCCGTTGGTCATCAAGCTATCGCGGTAGAAATCGAAGTAGGCGTACACACTGTTGGTCATCAGCATGTGGAGCGAAGGCGCCATCTGCCCGTCCGCCTGCGTTACCCTCTGGAGCGCATTTGTACTCGGACCTACCCGCCATCCTCCGAGCGTATAGGGATTCGACAAATAGGTCATCGTTTCCGATTGTCCCTGGATTGAATCGGGAACCGTGAGGGAGAGCGAGGTTCCGGCGGAGAACCACTCGGAGGTCGTCCCGGAAACGCGGTCATTGGGATGGAGCCATCTTTTGCGAATCAGCCGGTAGTCTGTCGGCGTCTCCGTCCAGTGCCAGTTGATCGAGCTGTCGCCGGTGATCCGTGCGCGGAAGGCGTTTGTCGAAGTCCCGGACGGAATCGAGCCGCTTCCCGTGTAGCCGGTAAGGGCATGACGCGCAAGGGAGTCCGATCCTTCCTTGCGGTAGAGGTAGTCGGCGGCGGAGAACCAGACAACGGCGTTGGAGGCGTAGGTGTACGTTCCCGTCGCGGGGTCGGCTACCGCGTTTTGCGTCTCGGCATCGGGCGGGTGGAAATCGCTCGTGACGGTGACGGTATGCGTGGGGTGAGCCGATTCGGGATTCGCGAACGCGCCGCGAATGTACAGCGCGACCGCCCCCGCCGTGTTCACGTTTCCCGAATACGGGCTGACGAGCTTGCTTCCGTCAATCTTGACGACATACGTTCCTGCGGCGGCATTGGCAATCCGTACGGATTCGACGTTGTTCAGCTCGTCCGCTGTCGCGCCCCCGTTTCCCAACCACATTGCGCCGTCGCTCGTGCGCGTCACCGAGAGGTCGATGTCGTTGACCAGTTGCTTCGCGGCGCTCAATTCCGCCTGTTCGTCGATCCACACCAGCTGCACATCAAGCGACGCGGCATTTGTTGTCGTGATCGAGTAGGATACGCTTCCCCCTAACGCAACGGAGATCCAGTCTTCCAACCGGACGGCGCGTCCATCCGTCGGATAGAGTGTTTCCCCGAGATCGACAAGTCCCCATCCCGCATTCACGTCTGGGGCGGTTCCCGTGATGTCACGAGTGCCTCCCATCAGGACGGCCTTGAGCAACGCCGCGCTTGGATCATTTTGCCCGCGCCGTTCCGTCAGCCATTGGCGGACGAGCGCGGCACAACCCGCCGTCAACGGCGTCGCCATCGAGGTGCCGGAGAGAAAGGCATAGTTGGTATTGCTGGCAATCTTGTGGTAATTGGCTGCGGCAGATTCTTGGTACGAACGGGTGGAGATGATGTACGTGCCGGGCGCGACCACATCCGGCTTGATCCGCCCGTCCCCGCACGGGCCGCGACTGGAGAAATACGCGACAGAATTCGTGTTGGCGGTGAAGGATGTGTAGGAATAACCGGATCGACTTGATTGGGAGGCGCCGACCGACAGTACATTTTTCGCAACGGCCTCAGCGGAGATCGTACTCGTCTTCGAACCGGAATTCCCTGCTGCGAAAACGGAAAGCATCGTTGGATTGTCGTAAAGGAAGGAATCTATTTGGCGACTCGTGGAATTGTAAACCGCATTGTCGGTAGAACCCCAACTGTCGGAATGAATCCGCCAACCGTAGAGTTCGATGTCCCAGACACGACGGAACCCGACCCGCTGGTTTTTCCCTTTGTACAAGTATTCAGCCGTCAACGCAATGGTGCTGTCCGAACCGTCATCCGCACCAGTCGCCTGAACGTAGAGTGTCGCCTCCGGCGCGGTTCCGCGATACAACCCCGCGCTCAAATCGCCGCCACCGGCGATCGATCCCGCGACGTGCGTTCCGTGTCCGTTCAAGTCTGCCGTGTGGGAATACCCTGCTTCGGAATAGTGGACGATTTTGTGAATGCGCCCGCGCAGGTCGTTGTGCAACGTGTTGATGTCGCCGGTGTCGAGTCCCGAATCCGCCAACGCCACAACTTGTCCCTGTCCCGTCAACCCGTGCAGATTCCACACGGGCGTGACATCCAGCAGTCCCGGACGTACGGCTGCGTCATTGAACACGTGCGGCTGCACAAACTCCTCCACCCAGTGAACAATCCCGTGGCGGATCAATTCCGCCACCCGCCGCAAGGGAAGCCGGGCGCGAACAAGGCTGTCGCGACTCTCTTCCACAACCGCCGTGATTTGCCCAGACAGGCTTTCGAGCAGTCTGGTCAAATCCGTGATGTCTTCTTTCGCAAACGCCACGATCGTCAGTTCCGGGACGGCATCCGGTTCCGTCTCCACGCGACGCGCGAAGGACGGCGGCAGCTTGTCGGAGGGAAGGAACTCGACGGCGGCATGGAACGAGGGATTGTGTTGAAGGGAGGTGAGCTGATCCTGCGTCGCCTCGATCAGGAGCGCATTCGCGGGAAGGAAACCGTGGACGTGCGCCCCCGTCTCCGTCACCTGCCGCCGCAGATGCGCGTCGGCGCGATCCGCGCAGACAAGGATGAAAGGGAGGGTGTGGCGCGACGTGGAAACCTGCGACGCAGGGAAGTCGCGGGGAAACGAACGGTGGGCGGGAAGAACCACGCGCCGGTTGCGCAACAGCACCTGCCGTTCCCTCGGAATGTCGGGCTGGCAACGGGATAAGGGAAAATCGCCACGACACGAGACACGATGCCAGGCGATGCCCGCCGCCACGAAAAACGCAACCGCGGCCAACACCAGATAGACGATCCGCCTTGTTTGGAACCATTGACTCATCTCGCCCACCAGTATATCAGCTCAATCGAAACAGGTCAAGGCGAGGGCCGAGGAAGTTCAACCTAGATCCCTCTGTTGAAATTCGGTTTCAGCCACAAAAAACGCAAAGGTCGCAAAGAAAACAGGCGGAACCAGGAAGAAGAACGGCTCTCCGGAACAAGACTGACTTTCACCATTTGGGTTCGCATTTCTGTTACCGCGTGTGCGTTCGGGGTGCAAAAATCCTCTGTGCTTGACACTTTCTCTGCGTACTTGCGGCTCTGCGTGAGAATCCGTTGGCAGGTTATGCGTGTTCAGCAGTGCGGACGCGACGGGGCGCGTCCCTCCCGATTCGGGCAACGGGGACGTTGCCCCTCCCGTTCTCCGCGTCTCTGCGTGAAAATCCAAACGTAGAATCTGGGTTCAATAATTCAATTCCTCTCGGAACGGCGATTCCGTGGTTCAAATCGTCCACCAGTGGAATCCAGGTCCAATGGTAGCATCGGTAGCACTGAGTCCCGAATGCCACTCACAATCCGATGGATTGTTCGAAGGGGAAGGCGAATTCGATGTGGTTCAACTGGGGCGGTTCCTTCGCATGGCGGCTGCCGACCACCTCGATGATGTCGAACCGGTAGATCAGTTTTGGATAACGGAGCTGTTTCAGGTAGGCTGCCGCCGCCCGGTTGAGCGCATGGCGTTTCTTTTGGTTGACCGCCGCCGCCGGGGCGACGCCCTGCCATTCGTAGGACCGGGTTTTGACCTCTACGAACACGAGGTAGTCTTTGTTCTTCGCCACGATGTCGAGTTCGTCGTTGTGGCGGTTCGGACGCACGTTCCTGCCCAGAATGCGGAATCCCTTTTTCCGGAGGAGTTCCGCCGCCAGCGTTTCGCCCCATTGACCGGTCGCGGTAGTGGGTGATACCTTCGCCGCCGCGTTCCCGCGCCGGATCGTCTGCCAGAGAGTTCGGAGATAGTGAAGTACCCTCTCCACCGGTTCAACCCCCGCGCACGAGACTGCCGGACTGGATCCCGCACTCGCGCAACCACCCCAGTTCGCGTCGCCGCATCCGGTTGTACTCGGCGGGTGTGGCGTCGTCCGCGCCGCTGAGATGGTCGCACCCGTGCGCGATGTACAGCGCCAGTTCCTGATCGGGCGACCACTTGGCGCGGGTGGCGGCAACTTCCACCGCGCGTTCGGCATTGACGAACAGTTCGCCCTGCAATCCGTCCGGCTCGCCCGGCAACGGGTCATACCGTTGCGTGATGACATCGGTCACGGTGTCGTCCTCCAAAATCGCCCGGTGGATCGGGGCGATTCCTTCGTTATCCACCAGATGAATCGTCACCTCGCGCCACGGACGCAGATTCTGGGGCGAACGCGCTTCCGCGCGGGCGGCAAGCGCGGTGGCGATTTCCGCGATCGCCTTGCGGTTCAGCGAAACCCGACGCTGCTCGACGAGGATTGAAATCTTCACAGCGGCAACTCTCCCTGAACGTATCCGCGTGGCGGTTCTTCCTCAACCACGGACGTTTTCCCCTTCTTCGTGGGTGATACGGGCGCGGCTTGGGGCGACGGGGCTGCGGCGACGTTCCCGGCGAGCATGGCGGCCAGGTCGGACTCCCCGATCACCTTCGTGCCGAGCTTTTGCGCCTTGGCTGTTTTGGACGCGCCGACATTCGCCCCCGCCACCAGGTAGTTCGTCTTGGAGCTGACCGCGTCCTGCACGATTCCCCCGGCGGCTTTGATCTGCTCCGCGACGACCGAGCGCGGCTGCGAGAGCGTACCGGTCAACACGAATGAGAGTCCGGCTAGCGCGCCTCCCGCCGTCGCCTGTTTCACGACCCGCTTCGGATTGATACCCAGTTCGGCCATCCGCGCCACGAGGTTCTTCCCGTACTCCGAGGTGAAAAACTTCGTCAGCGATTTGGCGGTTTCGGGTTTGATGACGCAGGTATAGACCGGGGGCAGAACCGTGTTCGGAACCTTCGTCGCCGCCTGACTCTCCACGAGCGAATCGCCGATCACGCCGATTTCGCCGCAACAATGGGCGAACTGAGCTTTGCGGTCATCACAATCCCCGTCATCCGCCGAACGGGATTTGGAGCGCGGTTTCAGTTCGGACGCCTGCGCGTAGAGCGACGCCAGACGGGTGGTCTGCTCGACGACACGCAAGGAGGCGAGATCGGCGAAATCGGCGTGGATGGCGGCAACTTGCTCGGCGACGGTCACGCCGATATTCGGGATGCCGATCGCGTAGAGCCAGTTGTGGAGCGGACGATCCTTCGCGGCCTGGATCGCCTGATACGCCGTGGTGCCGTTCTTCCCGAATCTCCGCACTCCGCTTTCGGCATCGCCGATAGTCAACGAGGAGAGGGTTTCTTCGGAAAGCGAGAAGAGGTCCAGGATGTCCCGGACGATCCCCTGCGAGACCAGCGCCTCGGCGACCTTCTCGCCGATCGCCTTGATGTCCAGCGCGTTCCGTTCGCAGAAATGCTCCAGACGGCAGATTTGCTGTGCCGGACACGACGGGTTGGTGCAGCGGATCGCCACCTCGCCCGGTAGCTGCACCACCTCCGCGCCGCATTCGGGACAACGTGACGGCATCTGGAAAACCTTCTCCGTGCCGGTTCGCTTCTCCGTGATCACGCTGTCGATCGCGGGAATCACGTCGCCCGCCTTCACGATCCACACGTGGTCGCCCTCGCGGATGTCGCGCCGCGCGATGTCCTCCGCGTTGTGCAGCGTGGCGCGCGCGATCTCGGAGCCGGCCAGCGGAACGGGAACCAGTTCCGCGACAGGCGTGAGGACGCCGGTCCTGCCGACCTGTACCGTAATGGAACGGATTTGCGTTTCCGCACGTTCCGGCGCGTACTTGTACGCCCGCGCCCAACGCGGCGCGTGGGCGGTCATGCCGAGCTGCGAATAGAGTGCGCGGCGGTTCAGTTTCAGAACGGCGCCGTCGATCTCGAACGGGAAGGTGTGGCGCAGTTGAAGCAGTTCGTCAATCGCCTGGATGGCGGCGTCAATATCCACGCAGAGGCGTTGCCACGGCGACGTTTTGAATCCCCAGCGGCGGAACTGCTCGATCATCTCCGTGTGGGTCGTGAATGAATCTCCGCTGATTTTGCCCGATGCGTAGATCACCACGTCCAGAGGGCGCTTCGCGACTTCCTTCGGGTCGAGTAGCTTCATGGACCCTGCCGCCGCGTTGCGCGGGTTGGCGAACGGTTCGCGCCCCGCCTCCTCCTCGCGGCGGTTCAATTCGAGAAACCCCTTTTTCGTCATGTAGCATTCCCCGCGCACCTCCAGCACGGCGGGCGCGTCGGGAATCGAAAGCGGAATGGAGCGAATGGTCTTCATGTTGACGGTGATGTCGTCGCCGACCTCCCCGTTGCCGCGTGTCGCCGCGCGCACCAGCTTCCCGTCCAGATAGAGCAGGGAGAGGGAGACACCATCGACCTTCGGTTCCACGACATAATCCCACGCGGTGTCCGGCAGCTGTTTGCGCAGGAAGGTGTCGAATTCCAAGAGGTCTTCCTTGGAGTGGGTCTTGTCCAGCGAACGCATGGGCGGATCGTGGCGCACCTGCTTGAATCCGTCGATGGGCGCACCGGAGACGCGCTGGGAAGGGGAATCGGGCGTCACCCAGTCGGGATGGGCGGCTTCAATCTCCAGCATCTCCCGGTAGAGCTTGTCGTAGTCGGCGTCCCCGATTTCAGGCCGCGCCTCCACATAGTACAGGTAGTCATGCCGGTTGATTTCTCCGCGCAGATAAGCAAGTCGTTCTAGCAAGTCATTCGTTTTCACATCGCTCATGTGTCACCTCTCCTTGTCCCAGGTAGTGCCGTTGAACCGGATGGATGCGGAATCCTCCAGCAAAGGGGATCGCTGGCGAGATAGTCCCCCGTCAACTGGAAGGCCGTTCCCCTGCATCCGTAGCACGAGTCGTGTTGCGGGCATTGGCGGCAGGGACCGTGGATGGTCTCCCGGTAATTGCGGAGGTTGCGCAACACGGGGCTGGTCGCGATGATTTCCGCGAGGGGCGTTTCTCCCACGTTCCCGACAACAATCGGGATTCCCACGCACGGCTTCACGCTGCCGTCCCACGCGACCACGCACGAATAGCGGTTCCGCAGACAACGGCGTCCCACCAGCGGCGGCTGGATCGGCCATTCCTTGCCGAACTCCTCGCGGTCGATTTTCGCCAGCCGCTCAAACATGGCGCGCGTCTCGTCGATCGAGATGTTCAGCCATGCCGCGTTTTCCGCCGCATGGTTGACGGGATTCATCCGCTCGATACAGGGCAGGAACCCGTGGTTGCGCGCCAGCCGCCAGATGTCCGGAATGTCCAGGTAGTTCGCCCGGCAGATGACCGTGTTCAGCCCGAAAGCGGGAAGCGGTTCACCCGCGTTGATCTTCTCGCGGCGATAGGAGACGAGGACGGAAAAGGCATTGCGGATTATCTCGTCCGCGGCGGGAATTCCGCTGAGACGGTTCTGCGTCGCGGGGTCGAGCGCGTTGCACTTGATGACCAGAAACACGCCGCAACGGTCGAACAGTTCGACGGTCTCGCGGTCGATCCGGGTTCCGTTCGTGAAAATCTCGGGGACGATTCCTTCACCGTGCAGGAAGGAGACCATCTCGCGAATCTGCGGATGCAGCATCGGTTCCCCGCCCAACAGAATCACGCGGCGGCAACCGATCCGCTTGGCCTGCAGCACGGAATCCTGAAACAACCCAAACGGCATGAAGTGGGAGGAGACGTCGCCGGGAACATAACAATAGGCGCACCGGAAATTACAACACGTTGTGATTTCCATTTCCATCGTCAACAGACCGCCTGAAGTGGCCGCCGTCTCAATCTCCTCATCCGAAAACGTACAATCCCGGAATTCGACTCTGCAATTCGCGCTCATCATCCCTTTCCCTGAATCCGCGTCTAGTATAACATAATTTCCCCATTCCCCCAATGACATTTTAGCTGGTAAGACGGCGGGATGACGAAGACGGGGGGAGTCAGCACTAGGCAATAGTCGAAGGCGATCGATAGCCGTGGTGCACCAAATCGGGGAAGCGGCACTCCTGCCGCTTCTCCAAATCTACGCACGAAAACTTGCCCTCCTGAACTTTCCCGTACATGGGAGACAAGCTCGTCTATAATTTAGCTTCTAGCTGTCAGCTTTTAACCTAGATTCCTCGTCAGGGTTCTCACGCAGAGGCGCTGAGACCGCAGAGTACGCAGAGAACGTGCCGGAAACAGAGGCTTTTCGATCCCCCGCACACACATTACGACAGAAAACGGATTCACCCAAATGGTGAAAGTCTGAACAATTCCAAAGCGCCATGATTCACCACGGGATATACGGAACTTACGGAATCGCCGTTCCAAGAAACCGATGTTTTCCCGTGTATTCCGTGGTTTCCGTGGTTTTTCAAAGTGTCCAACAGCGGAATTTAGGTTGAATTATACAGATGC
>JAFSTA010000281.1 GCA_017450695.1 Kiritimatiellia bacterium
ACGTGCGAGCCGTCTCAGGTGGAGGTCGGTTCCGTGATTGTCGTCAATCCCGGTGAACGGATTCCCTTGGACGGTGTGGTTGTTTCCGGAACTTCAACCCTGCACACGGCGGCGTTGACGGGTGAGAGTCTGCCGCGCCGTGTGGAGTGCGGTGACGCCGTGATCAGCGGATGCGTGAACGGCGAGGGCGTGTTGCGAATCCGTACGACCAAGACATTCGGCGAATCGACGGTATCCCGGATTTTGGAACTCGTCGAACATGCGTCGGAACGCAAGGCGAGGAGTGAGCGATTCATCACTCGTTTCGCGCGTGTGTACACCCCGCTCGTTTGCCTGGCGGCGGTGGCGGTCGCCGTGGGTGTTCCGCTCGTTCGCGATGCGCTTGGCATGGAGATGGAGTGGGGTGTCTGGGTGTACCGCTCCTTGACCTTTCTGGTGATCAGTTGTCCCTGCGCCGTCGTTCTCAGCGTACCGCTCACCTTTTTCGGCGCGATCGGAGGAGCGGGGGCAAGAGGAATCCTGATCAAGGGGGCGAACCATTTGGAGACGCTGGCAGAGGTCAAGACGGTCGTTTTCGACAAGACGGGGACGTTGACGAAAGGGAACTTCGAAGTGGTTGCGCAGCACCCTTCGACCTTCCCGCCCGAAGAGGTATTGCGTTCGGCGGCATTGGCGGAGTCTCATTCCTCGCACCCGATTAGCCACAGTCTGCGTCGCGAGCACGAGAAGTCGGGCGGCGACCTGTCGGCAGGCAAGGGAGGTGTGACGGGCGTACGCGAAACCGGTGGCGAGGGAGTCGAGGCCACGGTGGAAGGCAGAGCTGTTGCGGTCGGCAACTCCAAACTGATGGAACGGTTGAATATCCCGTTCCGGAATTGCCATCTGACAGGGACGGTCGTGCATGTGGCGGTGGACAGTCAATACGCGGGTCACATTGTGATAGCAGACGAGATCAAACCCGGCGCGAAAGATGCGGTAGAGGCAGTGAAAGAGATCGGTGTGAAACGGACTGTGCTGTTGACCGGCGACCGCACGGAAACCGCCCGCGCGGTGGCGAAGGAGATCGGGCTGGATGAGGTCTATGCGGAGCTCCTGCCGGACGGTAAGGTGGCAAGGCTGGAACAGCTGCTGGCGGATCGGACGGGGGGACGTGTCGCGTTTGTTGGCGACGGCATCAATGATGCCCCCGTGCTGATGCGCGCCGATCTTGGAATCGCGATGGGCGCGCTGGGAAGCGATGCGGCTGTCGAGGCTGCGGATGTCGTGCTGATGGATGACGATCCCGGCAAAGTTGCGCTCGCGATTCGTCTGGCGCAACGTTGTCGTCGGATCGTGTGGCAGAACATCGTGCTGGCGCTCGGTGTGAAGTTCGCCTGTATGGTCTTGGGAACACTTGGAGTCGGCGGTCTTTGGCTTGCCGTCTTTGCCGATGTCGGCGTCTTGATCCTCTGCGTCTGCAACGCCCTCCGCACCTTGATGGTCCGGTAGGCGGTTAGCCCGTTGCCCGCTCGCGCACGAGAATGCACAGAATCACCCGCCCCCCGCTTCTCAGCTTCTCAGCTTTTCAGCCTTTCAGCTTCTCAACCCCGCTGGCGGCATAGCCGTCCGCCAAAAAGTGAAAAACGATGCTGGACGAAGCGGTTGATTTTCGGGTAAAATATCCCTTTTCTGAAAGGTATTGAGATGTTTACTGTTTTGATTAGTTTGTGCGCGGGTGTCGGTACTGGACTGGGGCTTGGTTTTTCCCATGTGTCGAGTGTCGGATGGGCGATTTTTTGGGGCGTCTTCGCGTTTCTGCTTGTGCAGTTTTCGATCGGGTATTATCTGCAGAAGAAGATGCGGAGTACGATGACGGAAGTGCAGGAGATCATGAAGGACGGGCAACGTCGGTTGCAGGCGAAAGTAAATGGCTGGCAGCATCGTCCGCCCGGCAGCATCAAGGCTGCCCAGGATGAGATCCAGCATGAGCAGCAACGCTTCGTCAGCCAGGCGCTTCTCGCGTCGGAGGGATTGGACAAGTACCGCAGGTGGGCGCCGACGATGGGGCGTCAGATAGCGACGTTGCGTCTGCAGCTGTATTGGATGATCAAGGACTTCAAGAATGTGGACAAGCAGATGCCCCACGCCCTCTTTTTCGATCCGCTGATGGTCTGCATCAAGATCGCCCGGATGTATATGAAGAAGGAGCTGGACGCGATTCCTCCTGTCTTCGAAAAGGCTGCGAAGCGCGTCGCCTACGGGAAGGGAGACTTGCTCTTCGCCCTCTATTCGTGGATTCTGGTCAAGGAGAACCGGATTGACGACGCGCACAAGGTGTTGGCCCGCGCGTTGGAGAAATCGGACAACCAGATCCTGAAGACCAACAAGGAGAATTTGGCGAACAATCGCATCGCGCATTTCAACAACTCCGGATTTGGAGACCAATGGTACGCGCTCCTGCTGGAAGAGCCGAAAGTCAAGATGCAGCGTCAACAACCCCGTTATGGGAGACCGTTTTAATGAGCGAAGAGAAACAAGGTAACCGTCCCGAACCGACACCTCCGCCCTTGCCCAAACAGAAAGGGAATCATTCGGGGGCGAGTCGCCACCGGCGTTCGCCCGATCAACCCGAACGGCGTGTCAACCCCTCGTGGCTGGTATTCGCGTTGCTTGCCGCCTTCCTGTTCGGGATGTATTTTTACAATCCTGGAAAAGGGGCGGATCCGATGACGCAGATCGAGTTCCGCGAATGCGTTGAGAGCAATCAGGTCGATCAGGTCGAGATGGTGCGCCAATCGGATGGGCAGACCTATCTTCAGGGGACGCTGAAGCCGACGGGGAATGAGGTGCAGGGACGCCGGTTCCGTGTGAATGTGCTGCCGACGGAAAATCTTGAAAAGTTCCTGCTGGACAAAAAAATCCCGTGGCAGTTGACCTACAGCAACAACTGGTTCCAGAATTTCCTGCCGGAATTGCTGGGGCTGATGCTGATGATGGGGCTGTTTTTCTTCTTCATCTTCCGTCAGGTGCGGAACGCCAACGGCAGTGCGATGGGGTTTGGCAAGAGCCGTGCGCGTCTCCTGAACCAGGACCGCAAGAAGGTTCTCTTCTCCGATGTCGGCGGCGTCCAGGAGGCGAAGGAGGAGGTTCAGGAGATCGTGGAGTACCTGAAGGCGCCCGACAAGTTTCAGAAGCTCGGCGGCAAGATTCCCAAGGGCGTACTGTTGATGGGGCCACCGGGAACGGGCAAGACCCTGCTTGCGAAGGCGATTGCGGGCGAGGCCGGGGTCCCGTTCTTCAGTATCAGCGGGTCGGATTTCGTGGAGATGTTCGTCGGCGTCGGCGCTTCCCGCGTACGCGACATGTTCGAGCAGGGCAAGCGTTGCGCGCCGTGCCTGATCTTTATCGACGAGATCGACGCGGTCGGACGCAGCCGCTTCTCCGGCATCGGCGGCGGACATGACGAGCGCGAGCAGACGTTGAACGCGCTGCTGGTGGAGATGGACGGATTCGACACCAACGAGGGCGTGATCATCATCGCGGCCACGAACCGCGCCGACGTGCTGGATCCCGCGCTTCTCCGTCCCGGCCGCTTCGACCGGCAGATCGTGATCGACCTGCCGACTTTGGCCGGGCGACTGGAGATCCTCAAGATGCACTCCGCCAAAATCAAGATGGGAGAGGATTGCGACTTGGATCGCGTCGCGCGCGGGACGCCGGGGTTCTCCGGCGCGGACTTGGCGAACCTGCTCAACGAGGCGGCGTTGCTGGCGGCGCGTCGTGATTCGGAAGCGGTTTCACACATGGACTTGGAGGAGGCGCGCGACAAGGTGTTGTGGGGACGCGAGCGCAAGAGCCGCGAGCTGGCGGACAAGGACCGCGAGACGACCGCGTGGCACGAGGCGGGACACGCGCTCCTGCAAGTTCTCCTGCCGCACACGGAACCGTTGCACAAGGTGACGATCATTCCGCGGGGAAGGGCGTTGGGTGCGACGATGTCGCTGCCTGAAAAGGATGTGCTGAACCGCACGAAGAACGAGTTGCTGGACATGATCGCGGTGACGACCGGCGGTCGCATCGCCGAGGAACTGTTCACGGGCGACATCTCGACCGGGGCGCGGGCGGATATCAAGATGGCGAGCGACACGGCGCGGAAGATGGTCTGCGCGTTCGGCATGAGTGACCTGTTCGGGTTCCAGTCGTTCGGCGATAACCAGGAAACCGTTTTCATCGGCAAGGAATATACGCGGTCCCAGGCGTACAGCGAGGAGACGGCCAAGAAGATCGACGCGGAATGTGCGCGGATTTTGTCGGAGCAGTACCACCGCGCCCGCAAGGTGATTTTGGACAACCGGCCCAAGCTGGAGTCGCTCGTGCGACTCCTGCTGGAGAAAGAGACGGTGGACGGCCGCGAGGTGGAGACTTTGCTCAACCCGCCTCCGCCGAAGGACTCCGACGAAAAAACGGCCGCGCCGGCTGAGGATCAGACTGCGGAATCGAATGGGAATTGTTGACCAGAGAAAATGGAACTGTCGCGGACGGCAGGTAGCGTTCGATCCCCCTGCGGTGATGGGGATCGTGAACGTGACTCCCGACTCGTTTTCCGACGGCGGACAGCATGCGACGACGGATGCCGCCGTTGACCATGCGTTGCGTCTGGTGCGAGAGGGTGCCGCAATCGTGGATATCGGCGGCATGAGTACGCGGCCGGGAGCGGCGGATGTCTCCGTTCAGGAGGAGATCGACCGTGTGGTTCCGGTTGTCCGTCGTCTTGTCGCGGCCTGCGATGTGACTGTTTCCGTGGATACCTTCCGTGCCGAGGTCGCGCGGGCCGCGTTGGCGGCAGGGGCACATGCGGTGAACGATGTGTTGCCGTTCGACGGTCAGTCGGAGATGGCGGCGGTCGTCCGCGAATATCAGGCGGGACTCGTGGTTATGCACAGCAGGGGAACGCCGCGTTCGATGGACGGCTTGACCGCGTATTCGGATCTGGTGGCGGAGGTCGAGGCGACTTTGGATGCGGCGGTTGCGTTCGCGGAACGGAACGGGATTTCGCGTGATCAGGTGGTGATCGATCCGGGGTTGGGCTTTGCCAAGACGGTGGAGCAGAATCTGGAGCTGTTGCGGGCGACGGCGCGTTTTGCGGAGCGGGCGCCGGTTTTGATCGGCGCGTCCCGCAAACGGTTTGTCGGAGCGATTTGTGGAGTTGAACAGGCCTGCCTTCGGGACGCGGGCAGCCATGCCTGCGCCCTGTTTGCAATCAGTCAAGGCGCATCGATTGTCCGGGTACACGATGTGAAAGGCATGGTTGAATCAATCAAAATGTGGCGGTCATTATGCTAGAGGGATTTCAAATCGGAATAGGCGATGTGGTGCAAGTCACGATTCTGACGGTCGTGATTTACTGGACGCTGGATCGCATTCGGGGAACGCGGGCCGGACAGGTCTTGTGGGGCTTCCTGAAGTTTATTTTCCTGCCGGGGTTCTTCGTCTGGCTCTTCAACTGGGAGGTGCTGGGACGAATCTACTTCTGGCTGATGGTCGCGCTTGCGGTCAGCATGATCGTCGTCTTCCAGGAGGAGATTCGGCGCGCGTTCGCGTTGATCGGCGGGGGACGCCTTTTCGGTGTGTTGATCGGCAAGCAGCGAGAGCTGGTGCCGGATACGCTGATCCGCTCGATCCGTTTCTTGGCCAACCAGCGGTTGGGTGCGCTGATCGCGGTGGAGCGGGGAATCTCCCTCGCCGGGTACGAAGAGTCAGGCATTCGCCTGGATGCGATCATCAGTCGGGAGTTGCTGGTTTCCATCTTCACGCCTCCGCTGCCTCTGCATGACGGCGGCATCATCATCCGCAACGGACTGATTTCCGCCGCGCACTGCATCTTTCCCGTCTCGAACCGCGAGGAACTGATCTCGTCTGGAATGCGTCACCGTGCGGCGGTGGGGTTGACCGAAGAGAGCGATGCGGTCGTGCTGGTCGTCTCGGAAGAGCGTGGTACGGTTTCGGTCGCCTACAACGGGGAACTCAAGCGGTATAAGGCGGAAGAGACGGACAAGGCTGTCCGCAACTGGATTAAAACGGCCATGTCCAGCCAGAACAAGCGTCCCTTCAATGTGTGGGAATGGACGTATTCGAAATATACGGGGCTTCGCCAAAAGTTGCGGACGGCCGCCGCGAAGAAAGGAGGGGCGAAATGAAATTCGAAAGCTTCCAAAATTGGGTGAAGGAAACCCTTCTCAAAAACCGCTGGCTCAAACTTTTCTCGTTGGTTGCCGCCTGCCTGATTTACTTCGGCATTCGAGCCGGGATCAGCGATGTGCGCACGGTCATCATTCCGGTCGAGATCGATTCGGAAGTCAAGGAGGCGAACGCGAAGAACGGTGCCGTCGTCGCCTCCTTCTCGCCGCAGTCCGTCCAGCTGACGGTGCGCGGCTCCTTCGAGGATGTCAGCATGGCGGAACGTAGTTCCGTCCGCTGCTTCATCCGTCCTCGCTGGAAAAAGAACGCGCTTGCCGATTCGATGAAGCTGGCGATCGGCCGTTCGAACCTGAAGGGGATTCCTCGTTCCTTGAAGATTCTCAAGATTGAACCGCAGGAGGCGATCGTGCAGTTCGACATTCCGATGTCCGTCCAGTTGCCCGTCGCGACTCCGATTCTGGAGGGCAAAGCGCGTGGACGTGTCGAACTCACCTGTGCCGTCACAAACGCCTTTCTGCGCGGGCCGCAACGCCTGCTCAAGACCGTTGACCGGGATGCGCTGCAGATTCAGACCGAGCCGATCAATGTCGATGGAAAGTTGTCCTCCTTTACCGTGCCCGTCCGTCTCTTGCCGCCCGGTGATTTCCAGAACGCGACCGTGGAACCGGCCTCGATGGATGTGTCGGTCAAGATTTCGGTCGAGACGGCCACTCGCCACATGGATCTGGGGCGGGTGATCATCTCCCAGCCGATTTCATCGACGACGCAATGGAAGGTCGAGCCGGAGTGGGTGAACTACGATATCAAGGGACGCTCCGAGGTCATCAACGAGGTGCAGGACGGACAGATCCTCTTCTCCGTGGACGGGAACCGTCCGGTCACCTCCGACAAGTTGACCAACGAAGTGCCGGTGCGAATCCATGTCCAGCAAGGCGTCAGCGTCGATGACATCGTGGTCGCCCCGCCCACCGTGAAACTGATCGCGATTCCCGCGCCTCTGCCACCCCCAACCGAAGCGAAACCTGCGGAGGCGAAACCCGCCGAGCCACCGGCTGCGGCAGCGAAACCGGCGGAGGCGAAACCCGTCGAGCCACCGGCGGCGGCAGCGAAACCGGCGGAAGCGAAACCCGCCGAGCCACCGGCGGCGGCAGCGAAACCGGCGGAGGCGAAACCCGCCGAGCCACCTGCTGCGGCAGCGAAACCGGCGGAGGCGAAACCCGCCGAACAACCGGCTGCGGCGGCGAAACCGGCGGAGGCGAAACCCGTCGAGCCACCGGCGGCGGCAGCGAAACCGGCGGAAGCGAAACCCGCCGAGCCACCGGCGGCGGCAGCGAAACCGGCGGAGGCGAAACCCGCCGAACCACCGGCTGCGGCGGCGAAACCGGCGGAGGCGAAACCCGCCGAACAACCGGCTGCGGCGGCGAAACCTGCGGAAGCCCCCAAGCAGGAGGCAAAGAAGGAGTGAGGTGGCTGCTGGCGGCTCCATCGATAGCTATCGATAGCCGTCGATTGCAATCGATCGTTGTCGAACTTGGAAGGCAGCGAACAAAGGAGGAGTGGATGAAAACGGGATTGGTTTGGAATGTCATGTGTCGTCCGTCAAGGTCGTTGTGGGGTGCTGTTGCGGTCTTTTCTTTGTTCCTTGCGGGGGCGTGCGCCGATCCGGTTATGTGGTACACCTCTCCTGCCGCCAAGTGGTCCGAGGCATTGCCGATCGGGAACGGGCGCATGGGTGCGATGGTTTTCGGGACGGAGCAGTGGAACCGGATTCAGTTCAACGAATACACGGTTTGGCGTGGCCAGCCCCATTCCTACGTGCGTCCGAATGCGGGGAAGTTCCTCCCCGAGATCCGTCGTCTCGTCAAGGAAGGCAAGCAGAAGGAGGCAGCTGACTTGGCGAACAAGGAGTTCATGGGAAATCCCATCCGGCAGAAGGCTTATCAACCGTGCGGCGACCTCTGGATTACCTTTCCGAATGTCTCATCCAACTCCGTCTCGAACTATCGCCGCGAGCTGGACTTGCAGACCGGCGTGACACGTACCGTTTTTTCTTCGGGTGAAGTCGTTTACGAGCAGGAAACCTTTGCACCGTACACGCGCCCCGGATTGTTGGTTCACCGTATCGTCGCGGATCGTCCCGGCACGTTGTCGTGTGATGTGGAGTGGACGACGCCGCATCGCATCCGTACGCACCAGGCGCATCCCGACGGATGGATGCAGGTGAACGGGAAGGTCGAGGAGAATGGCGTCGCGTTTGTCATCAAGGGAATCGTGCGGCCGCACGGGGCGAATGTACGGATCACCGCTGACAGCCGTCTTCACATTTCCGGTGCGGACAGCGTCGAGTTGATCTGGACGGCTTCGACGAATGTGGAGTCTTGGAAAAAACTGGGCGGCGATCCGCAAGCGTCTGCCACTCGGACGCTGGAGGAGATCGACTCTGTCTCCTACGCGACTCTGCGTGACGACCACATCAACGCGCATCGTGCGCTCTTCGACCGCGTGGTGCTGGAATTGCCCCGCACGGAGCATTCCGACGAACCGACGGATCAACGCCTGGCTCGCTACGGGCGTGGCGAGACTGATCCCGATTTCGTGAAGTTGATCTTCCAGTTCGGTCGTTACCTGTTGATCGGGTGCAGTCGCGCGGACGGGCAACCGGCGACATTGCAGGGAATTTGGAACGATCTGCTGAATCCGCCTTGGGAGAGCAAGTACACCTGCAACATCAACACGGAGATGAACTACTGGCCTGCCGAGGTGACGGCGCTGCCGGAATGCCACGAGGCGCTTTTCGGTGTGTTGCCTTCGCTTGCCGAATCCGGTGCGGAGACCGCGCGGATCTACTACAACTGCCGGGGCTGGGTCTGCCACCACAATTTCGACCTCTGGCGCGGGACGACGCCCGTGGACGGCGCGGCGTGGGGATTGTGGCCGATGAGCAGCGGCTGGATGTCGCTCCACCTCTGGGAGCATTACCTTTATTCGCAGGATCGCGCATTCCTTCGCGACAAGGCGTGGCCGCTTATGAAAGGTGCGGCGCGGTTTTATGCGGACTTCTTGATCGAGGACGAGAAGACGCACTGGCTCGTGACCTGTCCCTCCATGTCGCCGGAACAAGGCGGTTTGGTCTCCGGCCCGACTATGGACTGCCAGATTATCCGTTCGCTTTTCCGCGCCTGTATCGAGACCTCGCAGATTCTCGGCGTCGATGCGGATTTCGCGAAGGAACTGGAAGAGAAGGTGGGGCGCTTGCCGCCTAACCAAGTCGGCAAATACGGGCAGTTGCAGGAGTGGATGGATGACCGCGACAATCCGAAAAACCAGCACCGTCATTTCTCGCATCTGTGGGGCGTTTATCCGGGGGCGGATATCACCTGGCGGGATTCGCCCAAGGAATTCAAGGCCGCGCGCCAGTCCCTGATCTACCGCGGGGATGCCGCCACAGGCTGGTCGATGGGGTGGAAGGTCAACGAATGGGCGCGTTTTCTGGACGGTGATCATGCCGCCCTGATTCTCTCCAATCTCCTGACTCCGGTCGGAACGAAAAAGGGGGTGTCCGGCGGTCTCTACCGCAACCTGTTCGATGCCCATCCGCCTTTCCAGATCGACGGCAATTTCGGCGCGACAGCGGGGATCGCGGAGATGTTGCTCCAGTCGCATCTTCGCGATGACAAGGGACGCTGGATGATTCACCTGCTTCCGGCCCTGCCGAAGGCGTGGAGTTCGGGCAAGGTCAGCGGCCTTCGTGCGCGTGGTGGCTTTACGGTGGATTTTGCGTGGCGGGACGGTCGTGTCTCCGAATACCGCGTCGTTTCCGCGAAGCCTGCGGAATACCTGTTGCGGATTGGCGAGGAAGAGCGGATTGAGAAAAGCCGCGAAGCGGGAAAATGAAACGGCGCGAGAACATTCAGGACGACCTTTTCCGATCCGATGAACCGGAAGGGGAACGCGAAGAATCCGCCAGGGATGAGGGCGGATGGGATCGTCAGCCCCTCGCGGCACGGATGCGTCCCGTCACGCTGGAAGAGGTGGTCGGTCAGGATCACATTCTGGGCGAGGGAAAACTGTTGCGCCGGATCATCGAGGCGGACCGGTTGACCAATCTGATTTTCTACGGTCCGCCCGGTTGCGGCAAGACTACGCTGGCGGAGGTAATCGCCCATGTCACGAAACGCCGGTTCGAGCGGACGAGCGGCGTCATCTCCAATGTCGCGCAACTCCGCGATGTCTGCGAGACCGCCAAGCTTTTCCGGCAAGGGAAGGGGACGGTTCTCTTTGTCGATGAGATTCACCGGTTCAACAAATCCCAGCAGGATGTCTTGTTGCCCTACGTGGAGGACGGGACGGTCACGCTGATCGGCGCGACGACGCACAATCCGAATTTCTTCATCAACACGCCGCTCACCTCGCGTTCCCTCGTCTTCGAACTCCATTCGCTTTCGCCCGAAGCTGTCCAGAAGTTGCTCTACCGCGCCCTTCAGGACGAAGGTCGCGGATTGGGGCGTTATCACGCCGAGCTGGATGAGGCGGCAGCCAATTTCCTGTCAGAGGTGTGCGAGGGGGACGGGCGTCGCGCGCTTACCGCGTTGGAGGTGGCCGTGCGTTCGACGCAACCGTCGGATGAAGGCGTGATCCGCATTACCGCCGAGGTGATGGAGGATTGCGTCCAGCGCAAAATGGTTCACTACGACAAGAGCGAGGACGGGCATTACGACACCATTTCGGCGTTCATCAAATCCGTTCGCGGATCCGATCCAGATGCGGCGGTTTACTGGCTTGCGAAGATGATCGAGGCCGGCGAGGATCCGCGATTCATCGCACGGAGACTGGTTATCCTGGCGTCGGAGGACATCGGGAATGCGGATCCGCGCGGGTTGACGGTCGCGGTTGCCGCGATGCATGCGGTCGAGTTCATCGGGATGCCGGAGGGACGAATCTCGCTGGCGCAGGCGACGACCTATCTGGCGACCGCCCCCAAGAGCAATGCCGCGTACCTTGCCGTCGATGCCGCCTTGGAAGATATTCGGCAGGGGCGCGTCGTGGCGGTGCCCGAACATCTGAAGAACAAGCACGTCGAAGCGGTCGGCAAGGAAGCCGCGCCGGAATACAAGTACCCGCATGATTTCGAGGGACATTTCGTTAAGCAGGAGTACCTGCCGGTAAACCGGGAATACTACCAGCCTACGGAAGAGGGATACGAGGCGACGATCCGCAAGCGGCTTGCCTATTTCCGCGAGATTCGGAAGAACGGCGGGGGCGAGTCGTAATGGTTCCCAAGATCCCAGCGAAGTACCGTCCGCGTGGAATCGATTTCCTGTACGAGGATGACGATGTGATTGTCGTCAGCAAACAACCGGGAATCCTGACCACGCACACGCGCCGCATGGAGCCGTTCACGGTCGAGAACGCGGTTACGAACTATCTGCGGAAAGGGAATTCCCGTTCTTCCCGTTGCGCCTATCTCGTACACAGGTTGGATCGCGAAACATCGGGCTTGCTCCTGTTCGCCAAAACCGAAGAGGCGCAGTATCGGATCAAGGAAAACTGGCAGCAGAACACCAAGTACTATCTTGCCTTGGTGTACGGCAGACCGAGACGGGAACACGAGATCATCGAGAGTTACTTGGCAGAGGATGAAGACCTCTACGTGTATTCCGTGAGAAATCCAGAGGAGGGAAAGCTCTCGCGCACGGAGTATCAGGTGCTTGCCACGAACCGTGATGTTTCGGTGGTACAGATCAATTTGCTGACAGGCCGAAAAAACCAGATTCGCGTCCACTTTGCCGAGTCCGGTTTTCCGGTCGTGGGGGATGAGAAATACGGCGCGGATCGAGTCGAGGAAAAACGACTCTACCTGCATGCGCAAGACCTCGCCTTTGACCATCCGTTCACGGGACGACGTCTCTCCTTCCATTCGCCGACACCCCCTTCGTTCTATGCCCGTTTCGGCATCCGCCCTGAACACGCCGATTGGTAGCAGTTGGTTGGTAGCTTGTGGCTTGTGGCTGTTAGCTGGTAGCTGGTAGCTTGTGGCGGGTAGGCTAGAGGTTCTAGGTGTTCTAGAGGTTCTAGAATTTCTAGTCGTTCTAGGCGGTGCCAGCGGGCTAACCACACTTCGACATTGACAGAGGGGGGAATTACGCCTAACATACAGCTGAACCCCTGAGAAAGGAAAGGATCGTATGAACATCAGCAGAAGAAAGTTTTTGAGTGGTGCGGCCATTGCCGCCTTGACGCCTGTTACCGGATTTCCCGCCGTGGTCAAGCGGAAGAATCCCAACTCGATGCTCTCCCACGCTTGCGTGGGTACGGGAAACATGGCGTGGGGGGATCTGGAAGGGATCCGGAGTCACAAGGAGGTTCACATCACGGCGCTGTGCGATGTGGACTCCAACTATTTGAACCGCGCGAAGAAGGTTTGCCCCGACGCACGGGTTTACCGCAATGCCCACGAGATGCTGGAGAAGGAAGGGGATCGGATCGACTCGGTGAACGTCTCCACGCCCGATCATTCCCATGCGGGATACGTGCTCGATGCCTTACGGCGCGGATTGAATGTGTACGGGCAGAAACCGCTCTGCCATGAGATCGCGCAATGCCGTCAGATCGAACGGCTCGCCGCTGAAAAGAAGGCGATTACGCAAATGGGAACGCAGATTGCGGCGTGGGAATGCGACAGGCAGACTGCGGCGTTTCTCAAAATGGGAGTGATCGGAGAGGCCCGTCATGCGTGGATCTTTTCCAATCGTGGCGGACAGACAACCGCAGATCACACATGGCCGTTGCCGGAGGCACCGATTCCTGACACGCTCGATTGGAAAACGTGGTTGGCGGATGCCCCATACCGTCCTTACGCCGAGGGAGTCTATCACCCTTGCAGCTGGCGGAAATGGCGTGATTTCGGCACTTCCTGGTTGGGCGATCTTGGACTCCATCTGCTCAGCCCGATCTGGATCGGGATGGGGCTGGGAACGACCGGACCTCTCGCCGTCACGGCGGAGGTTCCCGAAGAGGCGGAAAATCTCCGCAAGCAGTTCTGGCCGCGCATGTCGCACATTACGTGGGAGATGCCCGGATCGAAGATCTCCGGTGGGAAACCGTTCCCTATCGAGTGGTGTGATGGAAATCGCGTGGACAAGAAAGTCATGGCCGCCACGCCCGCCAACTACCTGACGCCAGCCCTCTTTGGAGAACTCTTCGCGAAGACTCCGATCAAAACCCAGCCGTTAGAAGGGCGTGTCGTGGAAGGTACAGAAGGTTGGCTGCTTTCCGTCCACTACAACAAGTCTCCCGCCGTCATCCTCAAGAACGGTGGCACGCCTCCGGCACTACCGGTTGTCGGACAGGCGCCATCGCATTGGCACCAGTATGTGGACGCCTGTCTGCATGGAGGGAGAACGACCAGTTCCTTCGCCTGGGCGGGACGCCTCTCGGAAATGGTGCTGCTCGGTAATGCGGCGATGTCCCAGTCCGGAAAGCGCCTCGTTTGGAATGCGGACACCGCCTCATTCGCTGGCTGACAGGCACGATGCGTCCGCTGCGTAGCGACGGCGCCCTCGCCGTCGGCTTTCGGGGAAGCGACTCTTGTCGCTTCCCGGCGGTTCATCAATTGAACCATGTCAAAACGCAGCGATTTAACTTTCTCTTCTCTTCGGGAACGCGGAGGGCGCTTCGCGCCAGCTGAGAAGCTGAAAAGTAAGGGACATGCGACAGGCGCGAGTCGGAAAGTCATCGCGCATGTCGCGTTTGTCCCTTCCGTCCCTTCTGTCCTTTTCCGACGCGCTCACTCAAGGACACGCGACATGTGGTCAATTTCACCATTCAAAGCGCAGCGATTTAACTTTCCCATACGGTTCGCTCATTTTTCGTGTGATTTCGTGGTCTCGCGTCAGCGCTCTCCCTCTTGCGGCATATTCCGTGTGTTCCGTGGTTATTTCAAGTTGTCCAAAAGAGGAATCTTAGTTGAACATTTTCATTCTCTTGATTGAACAAATTTGTTCAGGACGTTGAACAAAACAAGAAAATAGCAGCCTTTGTTTCCGCACTTGTCAATCCGTAGTTTTGAGCGCGGGGCGGTTGCTGAGAAGCGGGGAAGCTGAGAGGCTGAGAAGCGGAGGGATGCGCTTGCCTGTCCTCCGTAGCCTTGCGTAGGATGGATCGCGTCCGCAGACTTAACCCGGAGTATCTGGAATGTCCCGCTTACCCAGCCTAACACGCCTACCCAGCCTAACACGCTTCCACGACTTAAACCGCCTTGCGGCGTTGGCGTAGGCGGTCGGAGATGAAAGATTGAATGGCGAATGCAGAGAGAGCGGCGGCGGCCATCGGCAGTTCCAGAATGGTGCAGAGAAGCGTCAGGATCAATGCCCCGAACCAGAATGCGAGCGGGAACTCGGAGGGGGGATCCACCGCTACGCGAATCCGTTCGGAGACGGTGGGAGTGAACCGCATGGTGACGATGTGGTCGGTCGGGAATGAAAGGGGCAGGGGATGGTCCGCGATCCATTCGCCTCTCAGGTTGAGCGGAATGGGGCGTTTTCCTTCTCGCCGGAGTTCGATGTCGTGTTTCCGGTTCAGGTCGAGCGTGAAACGAAGGTACGCTGCGGAGGCGATCGGTTGGATCCGTAGGAGCAAAGGACGGTGTTGCTGCCGTGTTCGGCGAATGGATTGGCGGAACGCTTCTGCCAGTTGATTGACATCGGGATCGTCCGGGTCTAGCGTGACGAACCCCGTCTCCTTGCGGCGTGGCGGATAGAGCCGAACAAGCCAACAGGCGGATGCGGCTCCTGCGGCGGCGGCGAACATGGCTCGGCACTGCGCTCCCGCGAAGCTGCCGCAGAGGATGGCGGTAGCGAGAAAAAGAAGTGCGTTCAAAAGTTCACGGTGGCGCTGAATCCGCTGCTTCATCAGGTCGGTTTCTCGTTTCGGTCGAGTTCCTTTTTCCAACGGCATTGTTCTTCCGTCGGTCCGTCCGTCTCTTGCGAGAAGAGATGCCGCCAGCGCTTCTGGAAGAGAAGTCCGTTCCGCACGACATTCGCCGCATTTCGCAGGGTTGCCGTGCCTTGCGTGGTAACGCTCTCGTCGTGAATCATCTCGACTTCCGGCGTGTAGATGGCACGGTATCCTTTCTCCCGCAGTCGATAGACCAGATCGAAATCTTCAAACTGGACGGGATGGAATGCGGGATCGAATCCGCCGAATTGATCCAGTAGCGTTTTCGGGAGGAGGAGACACGCGCTGATCAGGCACTGCACCTCGCGGACTTGGTTGTACGCCGGTGCGTCCTGCGGTTCCCCGCGTCCGTAGAAACAAACGTGACCGCGTTGCGAGATGCCGACACCCGCGCACTGGATCAGGTTGGAGGGTGGCGGGTAGATCATTTTCGGACCGATCATGCCCGCCTCTGGAGTTGCCTCCAGGCGCGCGCGGAGTTTGGGCAACCAGTCTCGCGTCTGCGGGGAGACATCGTTGTCGCAGAAGGCAACGTATTTCCCCGATGCGAGGGAGATTCCTTTATTCCGCGCAGGGCAGCATCCTTGGTTTTCTTCGAAGCAGACCACCTGTACGGGAACGCCGTGTTGCTTCCCCAGCGCGGTCAGTTCATTTGTGCACCACTCCTGACTGCCGTCAGTGGAGCCGTTGTCGATGACGATCAGTTCCCACGGTTCATCCGCGACGGTTTCCGTGACCAGCAGGGAGAGACGGCGGCGTGTCACCTCCAGTTTGTTGAAGGAGAGGACGATGACAGAGTAGGTCACGCGGTCATCTCCTGTGCACATGCGACGATCTCGTCAACAGTCGGCACGCAGTGCGCCTCCAGACTCTTGGCGGCGGGTACCGGGAAGTCGGGCGAGGCGAGACGGCGAACCGGCTTCTCCAGATATTCAAAAGCTTCGTCCAGGATGCGCGATTCAATCTCTGCCGAGACTCCGCCTGTCTTGGGCCCTTCCTCCAACAGGATTACGCGTCCTGTCGTCTGCACGGAGGTGATGACAGTCTCCATGTCCAACGGGGCCAGGGTACGCAAATCGACGACGTCCGCGCCGATCCCGACCGATGCCAGTTTCGCTGCCGCCTGACGGGCGAGCGCGGTCATGTATCCCCACGAGACGATGGTCACGTCGTCTCCCTCGTTCACGACTTCCGCCTGTCCGAAGGGCAGGGGAGGTGGCAGCTCGTCGGGGAAGGGGAAACGGAGCGGATAGAGGAGCTTGTGTTCCAGGAAGAGAACCGGATTGTTGTCGGCAACGGCGGTCTGGAGTAGCGCCGATGCGTCCGTTGCGTTTGAAGGAGCGACGATCTTGATACCGGGGACACCGAAGAAGATGCGTTCCAGCGTCTGCGAATGCGTCGCGCCGTACCCGCGTCCCGCGCCGGTCGGGGCGCGGACGACGAGCGGGCAGGAGATACCGTAGATCGGTTTCAGTTTCGCCGCGAGGTTCACGAGCTGGTCGGTACCGAGTGTGATGAAGTCCATGAACATGAACTCGATGATCGGGCGGCGTCCCGCGACGGCGGCGCCGATCGCGCAGCCGGTCAACGCCTGTTCGGAGATCGGCGTGTCGCGGATGCGCTCCGCGCCGTATTTTTCGATGAGTCCGCGCGTAACTCCGAAGGAACCGCCATAAATGCCGATGTCCTCTCCCATCACGAAGGTGGAAGGATCGCGTTCCAGAATCGCGTCGAGCGTTTCACGCAGAGCCTGTGTCAAAGTGATGTTTCTCATGGCGGTCTCCTTAAGCGAAAAGGGATGTTGCGAACTCGATCGCGTCCGGTGCGGGGGAACTCTCGGCAAACGCGATCGCCTCTTGAATCGTGGCGGCGGCTTCCTGTCGGCACGCTTCCAGTTGGGCGTCCGTGGCGCCGCGCTGGCGGAGGGCATCCGCCATGCGGAGGATCGGATCATGCCGCCACGCCTCCTGTTCCTCTTCGCGCGACCGGTACACGCGGGGGTCGCCACGCGAGTGGCCGGAAAGGCGGTAGGTGCGGAGTTCCAGCACGAACGGGCCTTTACCGGAACGCGCATCCGACAAGAGACCGCGAAGGGTGTCTTGTACCGCGAAGAAGTCGTTGCCGTCCGCGCTGACGCCGGGAATGTTGAACGCCTTTCCCCGATCTGCGGTGCAGGTGTCCGCCAGTCCGCGAGCGGTTGCGGTGGACATGGCGTAGCCGTTGTTCTCGATCACATAGATGACCGGTAACTTCCAGAGAGCCGCCAAATTCAGAGACTCGTAAAAGATCCCCTGGTTGGATGCGCCGTCGCCGAGGATGCAGACCGTGACGCGGGGGGAATGCGAGAGTTTGGCGTCGAGGGCGAGTCCGGCGGCGAAAGCGGTGCTGCCCGCCGTGATGCCGTTGGCGCCGTAGAAACCGATCGATGTGTCCATCATCATCTGGCTGCCGCCGCGGCCGTGGGAATAACCCGTGTCGCGTCCGAACAGTTCCGCCATCACGCGCTTGGGTTCGCCGCCGCGCGCGATGAAATGCCCGTGCCCGCGGTGCGTGGAGGTCATGGCGTCGCCAGGTTCCAACGCGGCGGCAATCCCCGCCGCGATCGCCTCCTGCCCGATGCAGGTGTGGGCCGTGCCCATCACGCGCCCTTCGAGGAAGAGCCGTTCGACGGCCTCTTCAAAGAGCCGTATCGTTACCATTGTCCGATAGGACGTCAGAAGATTATCCATGTCTTCTCCCTTTTCCGTTTTCATTTCCCGTACTGTTTCGGCTTGGCTGGCCTTGCATAGAACGGATAGCGTGCCGGATCCTCCCCGGGGATCAGGTAACGCCAGCGTTTGTAATTGATGCACCAGAGCGAAGGGTGCATCCGGATCACGCGCTCGAAGGAGCGGATGATCGCCTGTGTCCGCGCGGGGATGTCGTTCGCACCCTCGTCCGGAAGAAACACTTCCCCCATCTCACATCGGTAGCTGCCGTCTTTCAGCGGACGCGACCAGGAGAACAGCATCGGTGTGTGGAACCGTTTCGCCAACATGGCCGGTCCTTGCGAGATGCAAGACTTCAGACCGAAGAAATCGACCCAGATGCCGCCGTCGCGGATCTCCGTGTGCTGATCGACCAGCAATCCGATGTAACTTCCCTGCTTGAGCGCTTTCATCAGCCCGCGCAACGCGCCATCCGCCGGGATGATCGTCTGCCCGATTGTCGAACGCGCCCGCGTGAGCAGTTCCGTCATGCCCTTGCCCTTGACGGGTTTGGCGACGGAGGTGATGTGGAATCCGTTGGATTCGCAGGTTTGGGAAAGGATCTCCCAGTTTCCGAGGTGCGCACTCAACGTGATGGTCGGACGGTGTTCCTCTAGGAATTTCCGCACGTTTGGCGCGATGGAAACGTATTGGAGGTTCTTCTCTTTCGGGTTTCGCGTTGTCCAGAAGATCATCAGCAGTACGCGCGTCATGTTCCGGTACGCGCCCTTGGTCAAGATGCGGATGCGGCGCGGGGAGAGTTTCCGTCCGCAGATCACTTCTAGGTTCGCGGCGGAGACCTTGCGCCCGGAAAGGTCAAAGAAGTAGCCGACTGCGGCAATGAACCGCGAGAGGCGCAGAAGGGCGGGTAGGGAGAGGGACGGAATGATCCACAACGCCAACCGGATCCCGATCCATTCGAACGGGACCCGCAAGGCGCGATAGAATCTTTTGACTCCCCTTTGTTTTCCCATGACGTTTCGATTGCCTCCCCCTTGGCAAACCCCGTCGCACTTACTTCCCGAAATGACAGAGCGAACAATGGCGGCAGTCCATGTCGAGCGGCATGGGCGGAGTTTCGCCGTGCCGTTGCGCCGCCCATGCCTGGAGGCGGTTGATGAACGCGAGGATCAGCCCCAGCATCACGAAGCCGCCGGCCGGCAGAATGAACAGCACCATCTTCCAGTTGTGGATGTCTTTCCACGCGAGGTTGCCCCAAACCGTGATCGAACCTTCCGCGAGGAACTCGCGCGCAAAAGCGATGATGACCAGCGAGACCGTGAAACCGATGCCGATACCGATGCCGTCGGCGATGGAGTAGAGCACGGGGTTCTTGTTCGCAAAGGCTTCCGCACGCCCCAAGATGATACAGTTGACGACAATCAGCGGGATGAAGATGCCGAGGCTTTGGTGGAGCGAAGGCAGATACGCCTGCATCAGGAGATCGACAATCGTCACGAACGAGGCGATCACCACGATGTAGCAGGGGATACGCACGGCGTCGGGAATGAGCTTGCGCAAGCTGGAAATCACCGCGTTCGAACAAAGCAGCACGAACGTGGCGGCAAGTCCCATGCCCAGCCCGTTTTCGACCGATGTGGTGGTCGCCAGCGTGGGGCAAAGCCCCAGCACCAAACGGAATGTCGGGTTGTCGCGAAAAATCCCTCTGTTGATCTCTTTGAAAAATCGCATGGCCAGTAACCTTTCAGATGGCTTTCCATTATACCGATTATTCACCCAAAAGACAATTCACAATCTACGGTAATTTCAAGGAGGTGCGGGATGGTAGCTGGTAGCTGGCGCCCGCGCTTAGCGCCAGCTGAGAAGCGGGGAAGCTGAGAGGCTGAGAAGCGAGGGGCACGCTTCGTCGCGTCCGCTGACTTAACCGGAATATCCGGAGTGACCCGCTTACCCAGCTTAACACGCCTAACCCGCTTACCTAGCCTCTCAGTCAGCTGGCGCGAAGCACCCGGCTTGACACGCTTACCCGGGAATGTGGTAAGATACGCGCATGAACAACAAAGGACTTGACCCTGTTATCGGTCGGGCACTTTGAAAATTCGTGAATGAGGAGCTTGTGATGAATGTACGCACGCGATACGTTGCGCCGTGGCTTGTTTCTGTCTTCGGTATCTTGCTGGTCTTGTCCGTTGGCGGCGAGACGATCGTTGATTTTTCGCAGTCGCAATGGAAAATGGATTTCGGCAAGTTTGCCGAATCGGAGGAGGCGGCGAATCAGTTGACTGTCGGCGTCGACGGGTTGACGATCCGCATTGACCGTGGACGCGACAATGGGCGCAAGTACGGTTCCATTGTCCTTCCGTGGGAGAAGCAAGTTCCCTTTACCGCCACGAACCGGACGCTTCGACTGCGGGCGTGCTTTCCCAAGGAGTGTCCGATCACGATGAACATCGCTCTCCGGTTCCGGGACGACGGGGGCGAGTGTTTCCAATATCGCCCCGCGCGAGTCATCCAACGGGGAGAACTCTCCGACCTCTTCTTCCAGGTGTACGAGTCCACCATTAGCGGCGAGACATGGGGCGGAAACGTCAACCGGAAATGGGACGGCGCGATCCGCCTTTGCGAGATCAACTTCTCCTTCAATGCAGCAAATCCGCGCGGCGCGTTCCGATTCGTTCGGCTGGAGACATCCGAATCGGTTGCGCGAACCGTGACCAGCCGCGAGCCTGTGATGCCTCTCGTGGAAGACAAGAGCATCTATTACGTCTATGGCGCTACATCCAGATGGGAGAACGGGCGCTTCCGCATCGATATGCCGTCGCGGAGCTTCTGGATGCAGCCGTCTTGGTTGCCGCCCGGCCCGCCGCGTCTGCATGGGGCGGAGGAGATGATTGTAATGACGGAGCCTGCCTTCGAAGGTGGAGTGGTGGAACTGTGCCTGGGCGCGGAGGGAAAGGGCGAGAAGAAGAAAACCACCAAGCCGTGGAAACCGGAGACCCGCTTCCCGATCGGTGCGCCGTTTGACACGGCGTGGTATCTCCATTCGCTCGCGTTTATCTTGCCGAAAGGCGTCACCAACGCCACGTTCGTCCTCAAGGGGATCGACGGAGTTTTCCGTCAGACGGCGGCGGAGGCATGTCGGTTGGACGTGCGGACGGGTAACGGCCTTCACATCCTCAACACGCCGGATGCGCAGGCGACGCTTCTCCTCTCCAACCCGGCTGACCGTGCCGTTGCGTGGCGTGGTGTGTTGCGTGTGCGCGACTATTTTGGTCGTGGGTCAGACATCCCCGTGGACCACACCATCGGTGCGGGGAAGACGTTGGAACTGCCCGTCCCGCCCCTTGACGGCATGGGTATTTGGCGCGTGACGGGCGACATCAAAGCCGACGACGGTTCGGAGGCGTGTCCTGAAACGCGTTTTGCGGTGATTGAACCGCGTACGGTGACACCTGCCTGGACGAACGGTACCTTCCGCTTCGGCGTGAACTACCACATCGAGCGCTATTCGAAGGTCGATCGTGCGCTCACGCAAGATGCCCTTGTCGCGATGGGTGCCAAGCTCGTGCGGAGTGATATGTGCCAACTCGCGTCGGTTTGCCCGCAAGAGGGTGTCTATCACTGGGAGCAGAGCGACACCCTGTTGGGCGAACTGGAGTCGCACGGAATCTCGGTCGATGCAATCATCTACAATTGCCCGTATTGGGCGCGTACTCCCGAAAAGCAAACTCCCGAGGCGAAACAGTTGAGGCGTCCCTACTGCTTCCCTTGTCGCCCCGGCATCTACCGTGCCTTCTGCGAACGACTTGCCGCCCGTTACGGTACGCGCATCGCCTACTACGAAATCGGCAACGAGTGGGACCTTACCGATCCGAAAACGCTGACCATCGACGAGGGCATCGCCATGCAGCGCGAGGCTTACGCCGGGTTGCATGCCGGGTGTGCGGGCGTGACGTGCATTCCCAACGGATGGGCGGCCCTTCACGAATCCAGTCATCCGCGTTTCCACAAAGACTTTCAGCGCCGCATGATGACCGAGGCTCGCGACGCCTACGATGTCTATCCGATCCACCTGCATGGGCCGTTCCGGAACTACGCGAAGAACATCCGTGCGCTGCTCGAATTCATGAAGGAGAACGATATCCGCAAGCCGTGGTACTCGAACGAGACGGCACTCACGTCCGTGAACGGAGCGGAGGACGCCGTCGCCGTCTGCGTGTGGCAGAAGATCCTGTTCGCGTGGGCGCACGGTTCCGTGGACTACATCTGGTACAATCTGCGCGGGACGGGATTTGATCCGAGTGACGGCGAGCAGGGGTATGGACTCATCACCGGCGACTTTTATCCACGCGCCGGGTACGCGGCTTTCTCCGCACTGGCGGGCGTCTTCGGTGAATTGAAGTTCGACGCGCTCCTTGCCGATACGGAGGACCGTCTTGTCGGTCGATGGAAGGGGATGCGGGGCGGAGAGTCGGTGACGGTACTTGCGGGGTGGGATGAGGCCGCGCATGAAGCCTGGCCTATTCGCGTGGCGACGGATGCCGTGCGCGTCCGGGTGTGCGATCTGATGGGAAACCGTACTGAGGTGCCGATTGTCGCGGGGCATATACTTTTCCCGCTCGCGACCACTCCGTCGGCGCTCATCTTTGAACAGGCGACCTTTGTCACGCCCGATACGCAACACCTTGCACGTGCCGTGTGCCCGCCTGTTTTGCGTATCCACGTGCCGAAGAACGACGAGTCGCCTGACTTCATCCTGGACGCTTTCACGCAGGTCTTCGAACTCTACCAGGCCGATCCCGCCCATATCGACCGTATCTGGAAAGGTCCGAGTGACCTTTCTGCCAAGGTGCGCCTCTCGAAATTGCCGGACGCCTTGCGCCTTGTGGCTGAGGTGACGGACGATATCCACGCGGCGGGGGACAGGCTAACGGCTGTCATCCGCGTTCCCGGCGGGGAGTTACAGCGCATTGATCTGCCCGGAGCGGACGGCGTGGATGTCACGGTTCGGCGCGAAGGCGTCGTCACGCACTACGAGGCGAAGATTCGCTTCGGTTCGTTCGGGCTTTCCGAGAAGGCGCTTGCTGAAGGGATTCGGTTCAACCTGTTCGTGAAGGAGGATGACGGGCAGGGACCGGACGGATGGATGGAGTACCTACCCGGCATGACGGAACGAAATGACCCCCTCCTTCTGCCGCTCGTCAAGTTCGAGTAAAGAAAATCCCTAGCGGCAGCTTGCCTACAAGTTGGCCGGTTAGGCGTGTTATGCCGGTTAGGCCGGTTAGGCATGATGTGGTCGCGACGGAGCGCGCCCCTCCCGCTTCTCAGCTGGCGCGAAGCGCCCCCTGTGACCAATCCTACTCTGGTTTTGCCGCCATGTTTTTCGCGGCGAGTTGCGTCAGGTAGGCTTCAATGAACTTTTGCAGATGCCCGTCCATCACGCCCTGGACGTCGGCGGTTTCCTCATTCGTCCGCAGGTCCTTCACCATCGTGTAGGGCTGGAAGACATAGGAACGAATCTGGTTGCCCCAGGCGATGTCGCCCTTCTCCCCGTAGAAACGCTCCATTTCCTTGCGTTTCTTGTCCTCGTAGTATTCGTAGAGTTTCGCCTTGAGAACATTCATCGCGTGGGTACGGTTCTTGTGCTGCGAGCGCTCCGACTGGCATGCGACCACGATTCCCGTCGGAATGTGCGTCAGGCGAACGGCGGAGTCTGTCTTGTTGATATGCTGGCCTCCGGCACCTCCGGAACGGTAGGTGTCAACTCTCAAGTCGGACTCCTTCACCTCCACCTCGATATCATCGGAGAGTTCCGCCACGACATCGAGCGAAGCGAACGAGGTGTGACGTCGCTTGTTCGCGTCGAACGGGCTGATTCGCACCAGGCGGTGAACGCCGCGTTCGCCCTTCAGCATCCCGTATGCGTAGGGGCCTTCCACGCGGAAGGTGATCGACTTGATTCCCGCTTCATCGCCGGGTTGGCTGTCCAGCACGGAGAGCGAGAACTGGTTGTCCTCGCAGTACATCGAGTACATGCGGAAAAGCATATTCGCCCAGTCGCACGCCTCCGTCCCGCCCGCTCCGCTATGCAGGGTCAGGTAGGCGTTACAGGCGTCGAGCTTGCCGGAGAAAAGCGACTGTAGCCGGATCCGGCCGATCACTTCGTCAGCCTTCGCGAATGCCGACACCGCCTCTTCGAGCGCGGACTGGCGCGCTTCGCCTTCGGGTTCCGATTCCGCAAGCTCTACCATGACGGCGCAGTCGTCCAACACCTTCGAAAGTTCGTCGAAAGGACGCAGTACGGCCCGTTGCGCCGTCGTTTTCGCGATGATTTCCTTTGCTTCGGCCTGGTTGTTCCAGAACTCCGGCTTCGTCGCCTGCTCCTCCAAATCCGCAAGGATTACCCGACGGTTTTCGATGTCCAGGTATCCGTGCATCTCGGAGAAGGTCGCCTGCAGCTTCTCCAGTTTCGCTTTACTTTCTTCTAACTCGATCATAATCCCATCCACGCTGTGAGAGCAAATATTATATCGTTTTTCCGATGAACAAGAAATCAAAAATTTTGAGACGCTTTGCGTCAGGCGTGAAATACGGAAATTTACGTGCTTATCCGTTGGCAGTTTCAGCCGACCGCCCGCGCTCGCACGGGCGGTCGGGGGGTAGAAATTTTTCTCAAAATCTCATTGATTTATTGCCGGAAAAAGAGCATAATAATGTTCTCGTTTCGAGGGGGCGACTGGTTTCGACGGGGCATGTTGAGGGCCGGTTGCGCGCCGAGGGTGTCTGTGGTCCTCGTAAATCCCATGGGCAAAACCTAAACGCGAACAATGATTTCGCTCTCGCGGCCTAGTTAAGGCCCGACGCTGAACCGCCGATGTCTGCTGAGCGGGGAAGCGACGACTAGCAGATCCTGTCGGAAGCCTGGAGGCTGGGCGTCCGCGCTTGTACAACCAGCCTCTGGCGTTGGGGTTAGCCTGCCGGCCGACATCCCCCTCGCGAGACTGAATGACCGGACACGCGCGTAGATACCTGCAGGACGCTGTTTCGGACGGGGGTTCGACTCCCCCCGCCTCCACCATCAAAATAGAGACAGGCCGGAAGTCCGAAAAGGACTGCGGTCTGCGCAACGCAGAAAACCACAATAATTTGGGGCTTTTTTGCTTTCCGGGGATGGTGCTTCCGCCGGAAATAGAGACTTTCCGCCGCCGCAAGATGCGGCTGTTTCTCTATCTGCCGCAATTCCTCTATTTGGTTTCGGACTTCAGTCCGAAATGCAAACCCTTGTTTTATTGGGGTTTTCTGTTTTCATCGTAAATTTCCCGGAATTCGGACTTCCAGTCGTTTAGAGTGTTTCAAGTCTTTGCACACGACTTCTGCGATGCAGATTTTCTTCTATTTCCACTGGCTATATTTCAGAATATACGCTGTAATGTGTCGTGCTATGGATAAAGAAGGAGAAATTCACTACCGAAGTCGCTTTGTGGGTGATATGGAATGCCGAAGGAGATGAAGATGGAAAAACAATCGGCAGTCCAAAAAGACCTCGCAGACGCAGCCGCCGTGATTGCGGATGCGATTGCCAGAATCAACGCGGCATCAACCGGCGTCGTTGCGGCAAAGTGTGTAGGAAAGGAGAAACGTTAGCATGGAAGACCTCCCGACATCTATCCTCGCAGAAGTTGCGGCAATCATGAGGATGGACTCGAAATCACTCCTCTCGCGCTACGGGCACCTCCTCCCGGAGAACACATCGCGCACGGCTGCGAATCTTCGCTCGGAGATAATCTACAAACTACAGGAGAACCACTACCGCCTTTCGCTTCCAGCCGTGACAACGGAGGCGCTGAACGCCGCGCTCGACAAACGTCGCGAGCGCAAGTGTGCGCGAGAACCTCATTCGCCCGGTTCGCAATACGTTCGCATCTGGCATGGCGAAAAGCACGTGCTTGTGTGTCGCGGCAACAGGTGCTACGAGTACAGAGGGCAAACGTATCGTTCGCCCTCCATCTGTACATACAGAGCCAAGATGTTGGATTAATCACTTGCAACGCCGAGAAGCTTGACAAGACCTTCGCCTACTACCTGTTTCTCACTCGTTCTGTGCGCGAGCAAATCAGTGCTCGTTCGCAACAAACGAAAATTCGGCACACCTCGCCCGATAAGATTTCGGATGTGGAAGTTTACCTTCCCGACCTTCCTACGCAACTTCGCATAGCGGGCGTTCTCGGAAGTCTCGACGAGAAGATCGCCTTGAACCGCAAAAAGATCGCCGAACTGGAGACATTGGCAAAGACCATCTACGACTACTGGTTCGTGCAGTTCGATTTCCCGGACAAAGACGGCAAGCCCTA
>JAFSTA010000282.1 GCA_017450695.1 Kiritimatiellia bacterium
ATTTCAGTGATACACTGGAAGCCATGAAAACTCGTTGTTCTCTTGTCATGTTCTGCGCCCTGCTCCTTGCGGGCGGAGAACTTTTCGCGGAAAACCACAAGAACCGCGTAATCCGTCGGTTGGAATCCATTCGTGTCGAAACCGTTCGCGCCGCGTGGGCGGATATGGTGAAGCGGTGGCCGGATCGCTTCGAGGCGTCTCCCGCATGGCTGGAATCGTTTGAGGAGCGGCGGCGCGTGTTGCTCGACTCTATCAAGGGCGACTGGGGGGCATTCTACGGCGGCCTCGAACCGGAGGCCGGTGCGGAGCAGTTCCTTCGCGAACTGCGCGAACACCTGCTCGCCAATCCGTTGCTGGACTGCGGCAAGCTGTTGCTAATTCGCCGCCAGCCGAACCGCCTTGGTCTCTACCAGAACTGGAATCAGCCTCGCGACCTGTTTGCGGGCCAGCCGAACGAACTGGGGGTTCTGGAGGACATCCGGAGCAACACGCCGAAGTTCACCGTGTTGGACAAGTCGCCGGACAACGGGTATATCGGCGAACTTTGCCTGCACTGGGACGGCAAGCACGTGATGTACACGAGACGGACGGACCGGATTGACCATCCTCCGAAGGTTCGCGGCAGCCATGCGGATGAGGCGATCCACCGGGTGTACGAATTGGATGTCTCGAAGCCGGATGCGAAACCGGTCGAGCTGACTTTCATCACGGATAACGATGTCAACTGCTACGCGGGCTGTTATCTGCCGGACGGCGCCAAGCTCTTCCTTTCGGATGCCTCGATGGTCGGTGTCCCTTGCGTGGTCGGCAGCTCCTGGGTGGCGAGCATTTACCGGGCGGAGACGGACGGAACCATCCGTCGCCTGACCTTCGACCAGGATAACAACTGGTGTCCCACCGTAATGCCAGACGGGCGCATTCTCTTCCTGCATTGGGAATACGCCGACATCACGCACTACTGTACGCGCATCCTCTTCACGATGAATCCCGACGGCACGACGCAACGCGCCTACTACGGCAGCGACTCCTATTGGCCGAACGCGCTCTTCAACGCGCGCGTCTGCCCCGACGCGCCGACGCGCTTCACCGCGATCATCTCCGGCCACCACGGGCAGCCGCGCTACGGCGAACTGATTCTCTTCGACATCAACAAGGGACGGAAGGAGGCGCTTGGCGTCGTCCAGCGTTTCCCGGAACGCGGCAAGACCGTCGAACCGATCGTGCGCGACCGCCTCGCCGACTACTCGTGGCCGAAGTTCTGTCACCCGTGGCCGCTCAGCGAGAATTACGTGATCGTCGCCGCGCGTCCGACGGAGAAGGACGGCTGGGGACTCTACCTTGCGGACGCCTTCGACAATCTCACGCCGATTATTGAGGAGGCGGATCACGTGTTCTTCGAGCCGATCCCCATCCAGCCGTCCCCCGTTCCGCCGGTCATCCCCTCCAAAATCAATCCGGCGACGAAGGAAGGACTGGTCAAGGTCACGGACATCTACGACGGTCTGGGGCTTCAGGGTGTCCCGCGCGGAACCGTCAAGGCGCTTCGTTTGTACACCTACTCGTTCGCCTACCGTTGGATGGGTGGCGAGACCGACCACCACGGATTGGACGGCCCCTGGGACATCAAGCGAATCATGGGAACCGTTCCCGTGGAGCCGGACGGTTCCGCCTACTTCAAGGTGCCCGCCAACCTGCCGATCTCGATCCAGCCGCTGGACAACAAGGGGCGCGCCCTCCAGTTGATGCGCAGCTGGATGAATGTCATGCCCGGCGAGTTCGCCTCCTGTTCCGGATGTCACGAGGAGACGCAGGCGAGTTCGGGACAGGCGCGGCGGCTTCAGGCGATGGAGCGTCCGCCCTCCGAAATCCGCCCGTGGTACGGTCCGGA
>JAFSTA010000283.1 GCA_017450695.1 Kiritimatiellia bacterium
CACGCGACGCAGGTGCTGGCGGACGAGGCGGTGCGCCCGGCGGCGAAGGCGACGGCGGCGAAGCACACGGAGGGCGGCGGGACCCTGCGGCGCGTGACGGCGCTCGTCGAGATCAGGGGGGAGATGAAGGAGGTCGTGTTCCTCACGAACAACCTCGGGTTCTCCGCCCGGACGATAGCCGGGCTGTACAGGGCCAGGTGGGGCATCGAGACGTTCTTCCGGGAGCTGAAGCAGACCTGCCAGATCCACGACTTCATCGGCTACAGCGAGAGCGCGGTCAGGTGGCAGGTCTGGGCCGGCCTCATCGCCCACCTGCTGCTGCGCTACATCCGGTATCTCGCGGGGTGGGGGCACAGCTTCTCCCGGCTCGCGGGCGTCATACGGGGCGGCCTCTGGCTGAAGAAGCGGCTCCTGTCGCTCCTCGCCCTGTATGGGACAGCAGGGGCGGTGATTATCCCGCGCCGGCGCGTCAAAACCCCGTATTTCCAGCCTTTCCTGCCGTTCGCCAACGCCCCCAACGGGACAGCAGGGGGCTGAAAAGCCGCAAAAACGGGCTCCGGCGCGCGACGTTTTGCACACGCGTTTCCGGAAGGGCGGCGAAACAGCCCCGAAAACATCAAAACTTGCGCGAAAACGCAACCGAAAACGCGGTTGCGGCGCACTCCTATTCTCTCAATGGGATGCTATTGTTATTTGGGTCATTTCCGCTTCTCCTTTCCGGGGACAAATATCCGGATAAACTCTTCAGCCAGATCTTTTTTCCAGAATTCCTTATCTTTAAGCATGAAACGGATATTATTGGCTGTGATGCCGGGAGCATTCGTTTTTGCGAAAGACAGTTTTCTTGCATCCGGGCCGTCCTCTATCCATTTTGGAAAGAGATCCGAAAATGTTTTTTCGGTATTGATAAGTTCATTAGCGAGATGGATGATTGTCTTTTCGGGTTTCTTCAGCGAAAGAGCACCATACAATCGAATTTCAGACAGTTCCTCCCGTGACGGCGGGGGCGTATCAAACGAAATACTGCTTTCGGTCGCCGAGTATACGCCAAAGGGACCCTGTCGCGTATCCATAAAGTCGGGATATCTCCAGCGTTCGAAATCGAGGTAATAATTTCCGCCGCCGTAGAAAATCGGAAACGCGCAGTATGACGGCCGTGCGTCGGCATGTGAATTGAGGTACAAATAGAGCAACGTTTCCTTCTCCCTGTGCCGGAACCCGGACGGGAGATTGGTACAGACATACCATCCGTCCTGAAAATACGGTTCCGCCGAGTGTTGGATCGTTGGTGGGGAATTCGTGGGGGGGCCGTTTCCACAGGCCGTCTCTTCTTCGGGAAGACGAAGGTCAGGTAGAAGACGAAAATAGATCCGTAGCTGGATTCCGTTTGGATTGAGCATGGTGTACATTCTCCCATAAACGATCGTGTATAGGAAAAGCAGCCCATCGTTGTCGTTGCCCAAAAATATCGACCTGTCCGTAAAGCGGCCTCTCGAAAACGAAGGCATATGAATTATTTTCCCTGTTCCGTTTCCCTTGGCGTATAACCGCGCGGAAATGTCGGGGGCAAGTTCCAAATACAGTTTTTCACAAGTATTCAGTGGAGGGGGCAATGTCCCGTAGATTGCATAACTTTCCCAGACGCCGATCCTTTTGTTTGCGGCGGCGGCCACGATTTTGTCGAACTCTGCCTTTTCCCTGGCATCTTGCGCCAACCTTCCGTACCCTCTTCGTTCGGCTAGTGCCTTAAAATCGCAAGTCGCCTCGGAAATGAGATCGTTGGTCGCCTGTGGTCGCGCCGACACTGTGTGAACCAGTATCGACATGGATAAGGCCAATACACACCAGTGCCTCCCGATATTGATTATCCTACTCGTATTCATACGGAAATGACTTTGCTCCATTCTCATCCACTTCAGTACTCGTTCTAGTCGCATTACCTTTGCCAAGGCGGTCAACAATTGGTCGTTGCCAGTTCTTAGATGTCTCCATGTCGACTAATTCCGGCCCCGACATAGAACCACACGTGTACTTCAAAGTTCCTGAAAAAGATGCCGAAGATAAAAAAGTCAAGGGCTTCCCCAGAAAATCATAATAAGATAATGACCGCTGCTTATCACGGCTCCCAAACAAATTCTCTCCCGTCCACTCATTGCCGAATTCGGATGCGCTTTTTCGTTTTGAGAATCCAAGAATGAACTTTAGTGAAATCGTCCCGCAGACATTGTTGTATGCGCCCAGGCTCGCAAGTTCGACATATACCCGTTCACTCGCTGCTCCATTTGGGAAGTTTATCGTGTACATCAAGTTCTTGTTTGATGACTGTTTTTGAGAAACACGAATACTGGTAACAACTTCTTTTTCCTTATGTGTTCCTCTCCCCCTATTACATGGAATTAGGTCGATTTTAATTTTTTTGTAAACTTTGACGTACCCGTTAGATTCATCATCAAGTAAATCCAGATAAACTCCCAGCCAGAAATCTGATTTGCTCGAATAGCGCGGAGAAAAATTAACCGCATTAACCGTAAACATCCCCTGTGGATCCACCCCGTTCACCGCGTCGTTCCCGCACATCGCATACAGGTTCAGTCCACCTTCTTCTTCGATTGGGTCACGGCTCATCCAGCGGCGAAGGGCGGGGGAATACAGACGCTCGCCGTAGTCATAGACTCCGAGGGCGGCAATCCACGGTTTCGTGCTGAAGCGGTGGCGGAAGGTGTCGGAGAAAGAACCCGATTGGGTTATCGTGTTGCCGAAGGCGTCGTACTTGTACTCCGCCACAACCGCGCCCGTCTCGCTGATGTAGGCGGTCACGTACAGTTGCCGCTGCGTCGCGGGATACCGCTCCTCGCTCCGTCCCCGCGGGACGGCGATAAAATCGCGGTCGCCCGGCGGCATCGCCTTGGGCTTTGCGCTCTTTTGATGTCC
>JAFSTA010000284.1 GCA_017450695.1 Kiritimatiellia bacterium
CCGTCGGATCGAGGTCCGCGACGTAGTCCTCCGCCACCACGTCCTGCAGGAGACGCAGGTTCTCGCGCCAGACCCACGGCAGGGCCTTGCCGTCCGGGATGGACGCGAAGTTGCGCCGCACGGAGTCGCACGACATGAACCTCTCCACCCCGAACAGCTCCGCCGTGGCCGTGTCGCCGTGCAGCCGGTCGAAGTGCCGGAACCGCGTCGCCCCGTTGACCATCGACACCATCACCGTGGCGATCAGGTCGCGCACCTCCGGCGCGTTGTTGCTCGTCAGCCTCATCGGGCACGTCTCCACGAGCCGGTCGAAGAACCCGCCGGCCCTCGCGAACTGGCTCAGCAGCGCGGCGTGCGCGTTCACGCTCATCTGCGTCTCGTCGTCCCACCTCAGGACGTAGTCGCCTCCGAGCGTTTCGATTTTCTGCACACCTGCGGCCTGTTTTGTGCTATACTCTCCCATGTCGTTCGTCCTTCCTTTCTAGTTTGGTCACTGAAAGTATAGCACGAACGACTTTTCTTTTCACCCACATGGTGAAAACCGCAAGCTCATCGTCCCCCCGAAAACAAAGGCCGCAATCTCGATTGCGGCCTCTCAACTGCGACGCTTAGGTTTATTTCTGTGTTGAACGGGAATCTGAAACGGAGGCGTACGGATAAAGAAAACAGATTGATTGACTTGGCACTTACGCGAATCAAGCTCAAGATGCTTGTCTGTCTCCATCGCTGCATGGACAAACTGTCGAAGATTAAGATCAGGCCCGAAAACGAGCCGTGGCTCTACAAAGGGAAACCGTTTGCTCCGGATGAGTCGTTTATGACAGATCCGAAGGAAATCAAGGCTTGGCGTAACCTGCGGAAGGAGGTTGCGTTCTCAAGGAAAATTCGATCTGTGATCGGAACAATGGAACGCGTTTCAAAATCTTTTCATTCAACGATTCAGCTGAAACTAACGGTAGTGAAGGAGGAAGAACTAGAGGATTATCCGGCCTATAAGAAGCTGGTGGACGAGTTAGTCCCGGATGAATCGCTAAAGCAGTCGCTTTGGCGACCTTATCCACACTTTATCTTCATCCCCGCAAAGGAATAAACCTCCTCTTTTGATTCTTGCGCAAAGCCGCAAAGGACGCGGAGAAATCCAGAAAAGGCGGCGAATTTGCGGAACGCGGGCGACGGTCTTCTCTCCGAGATCTCCGTAGTCTCCTCCTCTCGTCTATCGTTGTCCCTAAAAGCGAACAGCTGAAAGCTAAAAGCCCCCCACAACGCTTACCCGGCGACGATTTCTTCTTCGGGGTAGTGGATGCGTTGGGGTTCGGTGGCGCCGCCGATTGTCAGCACGACAGCCAGCGGACCGATTCGCCCGATGTACATGAAGAGGATGATGAAGACTCTGCCGAGCCAGGTGAGGTGCGCGGTCTGGTTGAGCGACATCCCGTTGGTGGAGGTGGCCGACACGACCTCGAAGAGGAGGCGGCTGGATTCATCCGCGTGCATCGGCGCTTCGGACCACGCCAGCATCAGGTAGCCGATCAAGTTGAGCAGGAGCATCAGGAAGAAGATCGCGATGGACTCGCGCACGATGTGGTTGGGGATCGTGCGGGAGAAGATGACGGTCTCGCGGTTGTCGCGGCACATGGCCAGAACCGTCATGAGGAGGATGATGATCGTCGCCGTCTTCACACCGCCCGCCGGGGAGGAGGGGGAGCCGCCGATGAACATCAGGAACATCGTGTAGATGCGCGAAACCTCCGTCATCTGATCCATCGGGATGACGTTGAACCCGGAGGTACGCGGCACGACGGCGTGGAAGAACGCGCTCGACAGCTTGTCGGGAATCGGCATGGAGGCGAGCCCGTGGTTCCATTCGAGTCCGAGGAAGAGAATCAGGGAGAGCGCGATCAACACCAGCGTACCGGTAAGCGCGACCTTGGAATGGAGGGAGAGCTTGCCGCGTTTCCGCAAATCCTTGCGCCACCACTTGATCGTGACGAGGTTGTACAGCACGATGAAACCGAGCGAGCTGAAGAAAATGATGAAGTCCATCACGCCGAGGTAGAGCATGTCGTTGTGGAAGCTCTCCAGATTGTCGGGATGCAGCGAAAAGCCCGCATGGCAGAAGGCGCTGACCGAATGGAAGACGGCGTAGTAGATCGAACGGCCGATCTCCATCTCCGGGTGTCCCGGCTGCGGATGGAGGTAACACCAGGTCAACGCCGTCGCGCCGATTCCTTCGAGGATGATGGTGAAGACGATTGTCCAGACGAGCAGGGCGCGCAGCCCCTCGACCTTCTTGACTCCGTAGGCGTCCATCAGCACGAACTCGTTGCGCATGCTAAGTCGCCGACCGAACAGGACGAGCAGGAAGGTGCTGAGCGAGGCGATTCCCAATCCGCCGAGCTGGATGAGCGCCAGCACCGTGAGCTGCCCGAAGAGCGAGAGGCGCGTACCGATGTCAATTACGGTCAGCCCCGTCACGCACGTGGCGCTGGTGGAGGTGAAGAGCGCGTCCAGGAAGGGAAGCGGAGGCTTCCCCTCCGCGCTGGCCACCGGGAGGCAGAGCAGCAGGGTGCCGACCAAAATCGCGAACGCGAAACCGAACGCGAGGAACCCGCGCGGACTCAACCACTCTTTGGATTCTTTCTTGGCCATCTTCTTCTGCGCCCGCCTACTCCAGTGTGAGCGTCCCGAAATAACTCGGCGTGTGGAAGTTCAGGATCGGGATCGGCGCCCATGCGATGTAATGCGGTTTCGGCGTCTCGTCCCCGCATTTGTAGAAATTCCCGCGCCAGGTCTTCTCCTCCGGACGGATCGGCCCGACGAACGACTCGAAGACGCCGAACGGAATCCGGTAGCGCAGTTCCCAGTCCGTCATCCCCTCCAGCGGCGGCTCGATGCGTTCCGGCAGGGTGTGGATGATTTCGATGTGTCCGCCCTGATCGAACGGGACCGGCGTACACTTCCGCATCCCGCCTTTCTTGTCGGGGTCGCGGTACGGATCCTCCACGTAGGTCAGCAGGAGGGAACCGCCCGCCGTCATCTCGAAGTTGAAGTACCCAAGCCCCTCCTTGGGCTGCACGAAAAATTCGCAGCAGCTGTCCTTCCAGGAGTGCGCCTGATACCCCACGTGCGTGACACGGACGCTCTGTTCCCGCAGTACGCGGAAGTGAACGTAGAAGGAACGTCCGTCGTGCAGCACCTGGAAGGTCACGTCCGGACGGTTGTCCGAAGACGCCTCCTCGAACACGTAGCCCAGATGCCCCGTCTCCGCGCGACTGAAATCGACGGCGGCCAGTTCGCTCGGCTGAATCTTGCGGATTGTGTAGTGGTTCATGCTTTCCTCCTTGTTTGCGTTATGTCAGTTCCCCGTACAGCGTCTGCGGCGCGGCCCGCACGATCCGCACGGGAACGACCATCCCTTCGCGCACGGCGGGCGTCGGTTCAAAGACGACGATCTTGTTCCCGTCGGAACGCCCCGACCAACGTGCCGCGTTGCGCAGGCTTTGTCCCTCGACCAGCACCTGCTGGATGCTGCCGACCAGCTGTTCGTTCAACGCCTGTCCGCGACGGTCCTGATCTTCCAGCAACACCTCGTCGCGACGGCATTTCTCCGCATCGGGCACGTCGTCCTCCATCGCGGCGGAGGGTGTGCCGGGACGCGGCGAATACTTGAAGATGAAGGCGTTTCCGAAACGCGCCTCGTCCATCAGGGAGCGCGTCTCCTCGAACTCCGCCTCCGTCTCTGTCGGGTAGCCGACGATCACGTCGGTCGTCAGCACGAAATCCGGCATCGCCGCGTAGAGCTTGTTGCACGCCTCCAGGTACATCGCGCGCGTGTAGCCGCGCCGCATACTCTTGAGGATGCGGTCGGAACCGGACTGTACCGGCAGGTGCAGGTGGTGGCAGACTTGCGGTAGCGAGGACATGGCGCGGACCAGCTCGTCGGTCACGCCCGACGGATGTCCGGAGGTGAACCGCACGCGCAGGATTCCGGGAATCGCGGCGACGGCTTCGAGCAGTCGCGAGAAGGGTTCCTGAAACCCGCCCGTGCTCGGCGGGTCGTCCTCGAACCACACCGCGTTCATCCGTCCGTAGTTCATCACGCTCTGTCCCAGCAGGGTGACTTCGCGTACCCCGTGTTTTGCCAAGGCCGTGATCTCGGCGATGATCTCGCGCGCGGGACGGCTGTACTCGCGTCCTCGCACATCCGGTACGATGCAGTAGGAACAGCGGCGGTTGCATCCCAACAGGATGGTGACAAACGCGGAGAAACCCAAATCCTCGTGCGCCTCCGGCGCGTCCGGAACCTCATCGGGCGCGGAGAGCTCCAAGATATTCCGTTCGCCGTTCTCCACGCGCTGGACGAGCGAGGGAATCGCGCCGTTGCGCCGCGTACCGACGGCGAAATCCAGTTTCGGGACGCGACGGAAGACGGCCTCGCCCAACCGCTGCGCCATGCATCCCATCAGTCCGATGATGCGGTGCGGACGATCCCGTTTGGTCGCGCAGAGCAGACCGAGCTTGCCCAACGCCTTGTCCTCCGCCTTCTCGCGGACACTACAGGAGTTGACGATCACCAAATCCGCCGCGTCTTCCGATTCCGCATGCCGATGCCCGGCGGCTTCCAGAAGCGCGGAAACCGCCTCCGAGTCGCGCACATTCATCTGGCATCCGTATGTGTGAACAAAGAAAGTCAATGATGTCTCCTTGCCTATAAGTTCAAAGTTAGGTGGTTGGGTAGTTAGGTGGTTGAAAGGCAAGAACTTATCAAGATGAATGTTCCCGCGCCTGCGCGGGCGGGGCGCTTGCCTATAAGTTGACCGGTTAAGCGCGTACTCCCTCCTGCCACAACTTACCCTCCTGTACATTCCCTCGTGAACACAAGCGTCGGGCTAACCACCGAACCACCCAACCGCCTAACCATCCAATCGAGCCGCCTTACTTCGTAAACCACTTGACGCGGAACGCGCAGTCGCCCGTGAAACGCGGGACGGAGATGATCAAGGTGCCGTCCGTTTCCGTCCGCAGATCAAACTTGCGAAGCAGTCCGCTCTTGTAGGTGTTGAAAAACTCGACATGGTACACACCGGGTTTGAAGTTCTTCAGCGTGACCATAAAATCGTCGATCGGTACCGCCGGCTGGTGTACCGGCGCATACAGGAAACCGCGCGCGTATTCCTGCGAGGCTGTCGCGATGATGGTGTAGTGCTTGGCGCGTGCGGCGTTCCCGTCCTTTTTCACGCCGACGGGAATCGAAACGTAGTTGGCGGCGGGGTCGCGGAAATCCTGTCCCTCCACAAACTTCCGCACGGCGGCGTAACGCGGATAGAGGTTCTGCTCGTCAATCACCTGCCACCACCAGAACATCGGGATGCCGCCCATCGGCAGACACGCCGCGCTCCAGATGCCGAGGTGCTGTTCGCGCAACAGGTGCGCCATCCCCGCCGCCATCGGGGAACCGCCGAACTCCGTGATCAACACCGGCTTCTTGAACCCCGCGCCCGTGTTGTAGGTCGCCACGCACAACTCGGCGATGTACTCCGCGCGGGAGAAACTGTAGGCGTCCACCGCGTTGTAGGTCATCTCCGGCATGTTGCAGATTTCGGGATTCCACGTGCGGTAGTCGTAGGAGACGTGCGAGGTCACGAGATGCCGGTTGAGGTCGATCTCCTTCAGGTAGGCGCCCATCAGCTGCGTCCACTTCACGATGGGCGGCTCGAAGTTCGCCTTCTGGTGGCTCTTCTCGCCGCAGAGGTTGACCTCGCTGCACAGCTCGTAACTGAAGACCGTCGGGTCCCATCCCCAGCGCGCCTGGGTGTAACGGATGAAACGCCGCTGCATCTCCAGCGCCTGCGGATCCTCGAAGAACTCCATCGAGTGTGTGAGCCAGCCGCGAGCATTCACCTTGTTGTACGGGTGGTGCTGCCATTCGGGGTCGAAGGAGGAACTGATCCTCCCGTGGTAATTCAGCACGAGGTTCACGCGCAACCCGTGGCGGTCCGCCAGCTTCAATACCTGATCCAGCTCCCAGGCGTTGCCCAGGTGGTAATCGTTCACACCGTGGTATCCGCCGATGCCCTCCGCCCATTCGAGACCGAGCGACCAGGCCGACATCCAGACCTCCGCCCAGTCCTCGCCGTTCTCCTGCATCCGCTTGAAGTAGCGCGAATAGACCGACGGCCCTTCGTCCCGGCGGAAAATCCACGGGAACTTGTCGTCCATGCGCGAGTCGGAGGCGGAACGCGTGTTGTGGCCGATGGGGAAATAGAAGGTCCCGTCGTCGAACTCGAAGTAGCGCGGGTCTTTGGCGGAGGCGCGCACGAACCCGTGCTTGCCGGGTGCGGGAGGCTGCGCGGTGAAATGGACCGCCTCCGTCAGCGAGACCTCGCCCCACTTGTCGCGCGCGACCAGCGAACCGCGATAGACGCCCGGTTCGCGCGGGCAGTACCGGATGCGCCATTCCGGCTTGCCGTCCGGTTCCACGGGATGCCCCAGCTCATCCTCCAGCCGGTAGCAGGGCTGGTAGTAAAACGCATGAATCGTGTTCGTCGCGCCGGAGGGCGTGTAGATCACGGCGGAGACATCGACCTGCGACGGGTCGAACGGGTTCTCGTAGCGGTCGGGAAGCTGGAACGAAAGCTCGAACTTCTCCCAGACGCGCGGCGCGGTCGTCAGCTGCCGGATGTTGGAAATGGCGGGGGCGCCGGATGGCGGTCGCGTCACGAGGTGCGCCGAGACGACCTGACAGGAACCGGTGAAGGCGTCCTCGTAGGCGAAGAGGCGGACGCCGACGGACTGCGGGCGGATGCGGACGCGGTAATGCCACGCGGCCGAATGCCCCGGCGTATTCCAGCCCGCCGCGTCGGCGGCGAGCGGTACGCTCAAGAGGTTGGTCGTCCCCGCGACGAGCGTCTGGGGCAGCAGGTACTGGTGCCAGAAGTCGTCGCGGTCCTTGAACCACGCCAGGGCGCGAATCCGCGACGGCGCGTTTGTCGGCAGGGTGACGGCTACTTGCAGCGAGTCTGCATCGATCCAGACCATTTCGTTGGTCGAGGAGAAATGGATGTTCCGCTCGGTCGGGAACTGGAGCGGCAGCTCCGCCGGCAGGGGGACGGGCGCGGCCTTTTCCTCGGGCATCATCTGCACGGGAACATTCGCCGTGTGCGCCGCGAGGGCGGACGCGCACGGAAGGAGCAGCCAAGAAAGGGCGAAACAGGATGCGATGCGTTTCATAAGCGGAACTACGGCCTCCTGTTGCGGCGTTTCGGCGAGGGCTGGTAGAACATCAGCACGACGTTCTTCAGATGCTCCGCCAGATTCTCGTCCGTCGTGAAAATGTCGTCCTGCGATCCGGTCGTGTGGTTGTTGATGTTCGCGATCGCGAAGATCGCCTCATTGGTGTGGATTTCGTTGCTCCACTTGTAGCGTTTCTTGAACAGCCCCTGGTCCACCAGCGCCTGGAAAATCTGCATCACCTGTTCACGTTCCAGCTGGACCCGCGTGTGCTGGATGTCGCCCCAGTTCTCGTCCTTGGTGTTGACGGCGAAACTGTTGGCGACCAGGGCGCTCTTGCCTGCGCGGATATCGACAAACCCGTTCCCGTCCATCGAGATCTTGACGCGGGTGATCGGCTGCTTCCGGTAATTGAAATAGTGGATATCCAGCCAGTTCAAGCCGGAATCTTCCACCTCGAAGAAAGGATCCTCCTTCACGTACCGGCATCCGCAGACCAGAAACCCGACAAAGAAAACGGTAAAAAGAAAAGCATGTCTCATACTGTCCTCACCTTGTAAGTCCTCCCATTGTAACAAGTTCCTACCCCCTAGACAAGCCCTTATGAGTTCGCTTGTTCCCGGCGCGGCGGTGAGGGGACGGCTCGTCTATAACTTCAACCATAACTTCCCAAAAATCAACCTAGATTCCTCATTTGGGTTCTCACGCAGAGCCGCTGAGACCGCAGAGTACGCGGAGAAAGTGCCGAAAACAGAGGCTTTTCGATCCCCGCACACACGTTACGACAGAAAACGGATTTACCCCAAATGGTAAAAGCCTGAAAAATTCCAAAGCGCCATGATTCATTTCCAATTGTCCAACAGAGGAGAATTTCGGTTGAAGCGCCCGCGCGACGAATCGCCACCCATTCTTCCATGCTTGCCCAGCCTGTTCATCTGTGATACACTCATCCTTTCTGTATTCAACGATGTTTTGTTGTTTGTGGGCAGGGAACGTAACAGAGGAAAAAAACTATGAACAAGATTGCACTCCTGTTTTTGGCGTGGACGGCTACCTCTTTTTCCGTGTTGGCGGAGACGAGGACTTGGTTGTCGGGCGCAACCGGGGATTTCAACGCCCCGGAGAACTGGAAGAACAATGAAGTTCCGGGAACGAACGACATCGCGAACATGAGCGGTGGTTCGGCGACGATTTCCGAGGGCATGAACATTTCGGTGAACTACTTGAACATCGCCAGGACGAACACGTTCGATGTGGTGCAGACTGGCGGATCGCTCACGGTCCTCTCGACCAGTGGCAGCAGTGACCCCGGTTTCAAGGTCGCGCGCGGCGAAGACAAAGCGAACACTGGTGCGATTGGCAGTTATACGCTTTCCGGCGGTACGGTCTTTGTGCCTGACTCACGTGTTTCGATCGGGAACAACGGTGTCGGGACGATGACCATTTCCGGTACGGGCAAACTCGTCACGCGCTATCGCGTGGTACTCTCGCGGTTGGAACATGGCGTGGGAACACTCATCGTAGCAAACGGCGGTACGATCATCGCACCTGTGATCGAGCTGCTCCGTCTCAACGTGGCCAATCTCACCTTCGACGGCGGCACCTACTGCGCCACCAACACCAGCGGGTATAGCACGCCGAACGATATGTTCCTTGCCGGAGCGTCCGGCACCTATGTGACCATCGGCGACGGCGGCGCCGTTTTCGACACCGCAGGGTACGACTGCACAATCTCCCTTCCGCTGGTCGCGCCGGCGGACGGTGTGCAGGGGGGGGGTATCACCCGCCGGGATTGAGAAAACCGGCGCGGGGATCTTGCGGCTGACGGCCACGAACACCTACGCTGGTCCCACGATCGTGAGCGCGGGTACGCTGGTGGCGGAGACTCCGGCGGCTCTGCCCAACTACGCGACGGCGGGCATGGTGACGGTGAAGAGCGGCGCGCGTCTGCTGCTCGGTTCGGCGTGGACGGAGACGGAAGCGACGGCCCTGCGCGCAAGCGCGGTGATAGAAGCGGGTGCTTTACTCGACCGCGGCGTGTACGACACCTCGTCGGGAGACATCACGGTGTCAGAGAACCTGAACCTGACGGCGGGACTGGAGAAGTACGGCGCGAACACTCTCTTCCTGACGGGAGTGAACACGTTGGGCGGCAACGCAAAGGTACACGCAGGGACGCTGCAGGCGGACTTCGGGCAGGGGCTGGACGCGAACTACGCGGTGGAGCTTCTGGGCGGGGCGCTCTCCAGCGCGAACGGTTCCATCACGGCGGGAATCGGAACGGGCGCGGGGCAGATCGCGCTTCCGTCGGGGTGTACGCCCGCCTTCACCGCGAAGGGCGTTCCGCTGACCGTCAAACTCGGCAACACCGACAATCCGATCTCCTTCGGCAGTGCGCTCTATCCGGCGACCTCCCTGATCCTGAACACCGCCGAGGCGAACCAGAAGATCACGTTCGCCAATTCGCTGAACGTCAACGGAAAGACCGCCTCGATCACCGTCAACAAGGGAAACGCCGCGATTACGGGTATGCTCACCAACTCCACCCCGGAATGTACGCTGGAGAAACGCGGTTCCGGCACGCTCTCGCTGGAAGGTCCGATCCAAATCCGGCGGCTCAACACTCACGCCGGCACGACCATCCTCAACACCCAAACTGCGAACGTGTTCGGGATGCTGAATGTCAACGACGGTTCGCTTCTCACCGCCACGAACCAGACCATCTCCGTCACCCAGAACCTGAACGTTGTAGTCGGAACGCTCCTGCTGAAAGACTGCGCGGTCACGAACGTGCAATCGTTTACCACCGGAAACAGTGAAGCGAACAACGCCAAGACGAAGAAAGTCATTTTCGACGGCGGGACGGCATACGGGAAGACGCTCTATGCGGGAAGCGCCAACTGCGGCAACGGCGAAATCGAAATCGGGAATGGAGCGAACCTCTCGTTCGACAAGATCTACGTGCGCGGCGGGACAATCACCCAAAACGGCGGAACGATCACCGGCCGTAACGGAGGTGATACATTCCACATCGGGCAAAACACCAACGGCACCTACCTGTTGAACAACGGGATTCTGAATAGTTCCTACCACTTTCAGGTCGGACTTGACAAAGGACTTGGAGTTGTCCGCCAAAAGGGCGGAACGAACACGGTTCTTGGCGTATGTTCCATCGGTTGGGGCGCGAACTCCACAGGCGAGGTCTATGTAACGGGCGGCGTCCTGCGCGAGCCGGTCGCGAAGAACTTCCGAGTGGGCGAGGGCGGTGTCGGTTATCTGGAGGTCAGCGAGAAAGGCGAAGTACAAACCGGAGAGACGCGCCTGAGTCTCGCGCACGAGGGTAATACCGGTGCGGCCGGACGCGTCCTGCTCGGCTACGGCGGCACGATCGAGGCCACGACGGTTGCTGGAAACAACGGCAAGAACGGCTGCTACTCCGAGTTCTTCTTCAACGGCGGTACGCTCCGCGCCACAACGACCGCGCCCGCCAAGTACCTCTACAACCTGACGGCGTTTGGCATGGGCGAGCTGGGCGGAACGATCGACACGAACGGACGCGACCTCATCCTCAGCAACGCGCTCACCGCCACTTCGTCCGTGCTACCGAGCGGCGTGGGGTTGACCCACCGCTGGAGCTTCAACGGCGACCTGAAGGACAGCATCGGCGGCCAGGACGCGACGGCGTACGTGTATATGTTTACGAACGGCAACAGCGAACTCGCTCTCACGCCAGCGGAAGGTAGTAAGAAGAAGTCGTATGTCAATCTCGGTTCGAACATCCTTCCCCGCGATGGCTCCGCCGCCACGATTGAGGTTTGGGCGACACAACGTGAGGACAGGAGCTTCAGCCGCATCTTTGATATTGGTGTCAACGGGAATGACTACCTGACCATGAGTTGGACGAAGAGCGGTGGTATCAACACAGACATGATCCGAATCCGTAATGGTGAGCCGTCTGTTTCGGACAAGATGGCGCCGTACACGCTCGGTACGGAGTTCCACATCGCCTTTGTGTTGGAACCGCTTCCGAATGACGGAAGATGGGTTGCGACAGCCTACAAGCAGGATGCCACGACTGGAGAGACCTTGAAGACCGTGTCCTTCACGAACGAGACGTGGACGCTCCCTTCGTTGGCGCAGACCTACTGCTATCTCGGACGTTCCGTGCAGAGTGACAATGACGCCGCCGCGAACTACAACGAGATGCGCGTGTGGAACCGTGCGTTGTCGGAGGAGGAACTGACCGCGAACGCGCTGGCGGGACCGGACGCCTTGCCACTCCTCACCTTTGTCAAGAAGGGCGCGGGACGCCTCACGCTTACCGGCGCGAACACGTATGCGGTCGATACCCGCGTGGAATCCGGAACGCTCGCGCTGGGCGCAAACTCCTCGTTACCCTCTTCCACGGGCGTCGAGTTGGTGGACGGCGCGACGCTGGCGCTCGGCGGCAACTCGCAGACGGTTGCGTCGTTGACCGGAGAGGGCACCGTTTCGGGCGGGACGCTCGTTGTCACCGGCGAGATCAACCCCGGCACGAACGCGACGGAGGCGGCGACGCTGACCTTCAACGACGCGAGCGTTTCGGGAACGCTGACGCTGGACGCGACGGAGAACGAGATCGACAGCATCGAATGCACGTCGGGCGTCTTTGACCTGAGCGGCCTGACCCTGCAAATCAACAACCTCGAAGCGCTGACGGGGGCGAGCTACACGCTGGCGACCTCCGTCCACGGCCTCAGCGGGCAGTTCGCGGGTGCGAACGTGGCCAATACGCCGTGGCGCATCAGCTACAGCGCGAACGCCGTGAAGCTCTCCCGTGGCGGCACGATCTTCATGGTTCGGTGAGGTAAACCGCGCCGTTTCCGGCGCGGCGCAGAACCCGTCGGCGTGTGGGAGTGCGGGGCGCGGCGCAGAACCCGACGGCGTGTGGGAGTGCGGGGCGCGGCGCAGAACCGGGTGACGCGGGGAAACGGCGCAGAACCGGTGGCGTACCGGGGTGCGGGGCGTAGCCCCGTCCATTTGCAGGAAATCAGAATGAAGATCGCGTTTGCCATTTTCGCCTTGCTCGGCGGTTTTGCGACAGCCGGTGAACTGCCGGAGCTGTTGCGCACGGTGGCGGGCGATCCGGTCACGACCGTGCAACAGTGGGAGGCGGTTCGGCGGCCGGAACTCCTCCAGACCTTCACCACGAACGTCTTCGGCGTTCGTTCCGTCGAGCGTCCGGCTTCTCTGACCTTCGAGCAGGCGGGAACGAACCGCGTGATGGTCGAGGGACGCGCCATCCGGAAGCTGATCGACATCCGCTATTCGGGACCGGGGGGCAACGGTTGCATCCGCGTCCACGCCTTCATCCCGATCCGTTCCACCCCCGCCCCCGGTTTCCTGCTGATCTGCAACCGCGATCCGGAGGCGAACATCGATCCGGAGCGCATCCAGAAAAGTCCCTTCTGGCCCGTCGAGGAGGTCGTCGCGCGCGGCTATGCCGCGCTCGCCTTTTACAACGGCGATGTCTGCCCGGACCGTTCCACCGGTTTCACCGTCGGCGTCCATGCGATCTTCGAACCGGATCCCTCCGTGCGAACGGAAGAGAGCTGGGCGACGATCTCCGCCTGGGCGTGGGGCGCGAGCCGCGTGATGGACTGGATCGAGACCGAACCGCTGCTGGACGCGGCGCACATCGCGGTGATCGGTCATTCGCGTGGTGGCAAGACCGCGCTCTGGACGGGCGCGACCGATCCGCGTTTCGCATTCGTGATCTCCAACGATTCGGGGTGTACCGGAGCCAAGCTCAACCACATGGATTTGCCCTCTTCCGAATCGATCGCCTCCATCACGCGCAGTTTCCCGCACTGGTTCTGCACGCGGTACAACAGCTTTGCCGGGCAGGAGTTTGAAATGCCTTTCGACCAGCACGAGCTGCTGGCGTTGGTCGCGCCGCGTCTGCTGGCGGTCGGTTCCGCGTCGCAGGACAACTGGGCGGGACAACGGGGCGAGCTTGCCTCGGCGGTCTTCGCCTCCCCCGCGTGGGAACTCTACGGAAAGCGCGGCATAGTCGGGACGAACTTCCCGCCCGCCGAACTGCCGATGCAGGAGGGCAACATCAGCTATCATCTGCGCAGTGGCGGACACAATCTCGTCCTCTACGACTGGAACCGGTACATGGATTTTGTGGATCGTCACGGCTGGTGCTTCACGCCCGTGGTTGACCACGCGCTTTCGTTCGACACCACCTCCGGCGACCAGCACCACGCGACCAATCTGGTAAGCGCGGGCGGCTTGCTGAAATTCGGATCCAACACGCTGACGTTGGACGGAACGAATCTGCTCGGCGGCGATACGCTGGTGTGCGGCGGAACGCTCTGCGCCGACTGGGGCGCGGGGCTGGACAGCAATCACGCCGTACGGTTGCGCGGCGGTTGCCTGTCGAGTCCGTCCGGGGAAATCGCGGGACGGCTGGGGACTGGCGCGGGCGAAGTGTCGTTTGTTCCGGGTATGGCATCCGGCTTCACGGCAAAAGGTGTTCCGTTGAGCGTAAACCTCGGCGAGACGGGGCGCCCGCTCGTCTGGGGTTCGGAGCATTTCGCGCCCTCTTCGCTGGTGTTGAACAGCGAAGAGGCCGACGCGCCACTCGCGTTCTGTACGCCGCTGGATCTGTACGGGAATGCGGCGGTCATCTCTTCTGCGGCGAATGCCGTGGCGTTGCGTGGAGAGATTACCGATTCAATGGGAACCGGGAGCCTGTTGATCGGCGGAGGGAAGATCGACCTCTGCGCATCGAGCGCGTTTCCCCTGCTGCGGATCGCAGACGAAAAAGGGGTGTTCACGGTCACGAACGGCGCGACGCTCGCGGTCACGCGGTTGGTTGCCAGCAACGGCACAGTGCGCGTGGCGGAATCCGCCACCCTCCGCACTTCGTCCGGCGGCAATTCCGTGCAGGTCGGGGTGGGCGACACTGCCACGCTGGAACTGAACGGCGGCACCTTGGATGCCTCCTACCATTTCCAGTTGGGACTGGCAAAAGGCAGCGGCATCTTCCGTCAGACGGCGGGAACGACAACCGTACACGGCGTGACGAGCATCGGACATGACGAGGGTAGTTACGGAAACGCCTCCGTCACCGGCGGCGTCTGGAGTCAACCGGTCGCGAAGAATTTCCGTGTCGGCGAATGGGGCGAGGGTTATCTGGAGGTTTCGGGATCGGGTACCGTGCGGTGCGGGACGCTGGCTCTCAGGCTTGCGGATTACGCGAAGTCGAGCGGACGTGTCGTGTTGAAAACCGGCGGTCTCATCGAGACACCCAAGATCATCGGCGGTCTCGGCGAGAAACGCGAATTCCTGTTCGACGGCGGCACGTTGTGTGCGACCGGCTCTTCGGAGAGTTATCTTTCGGGGTTGACGCAATTCGCGATGAGCGAGCGCGGCGGCGCGGTGGATACCGCCGGACACGACATCACGTTCACACAACCCCTGACGGCAGCTCGGCTGGCACCTCGGATGGAGGATGCCTTGGTACACCGATGGCGGTTCAACGGCGACTTGACGGATTGCGCCGGAGGGCAGAATGCGACCGCCGTGGGAAATGTTTCCTTCGTGGATGGGTGCGCCCGTCTCTCCGGCGGTGTTTTCGGCACCTCCTACCTGAATCTCGGCGCGAACGCCCTTCCCAAAAACGGAAAGCCGGTGACGCTGGAGATTTGGGCGACGCAACGGGCGATACAGGACTGGAGCCGCATCTTCGATTTCGGGAAGGGAAGCGCGAACGCGAATTACGTGACGATGACGTGGACGAAGGGGAGCGACATCCAGACGGACATGGTCCGCATCTACAACGGCGCCCCTTCGCAGTCCAACCACATGGCGCCGTACACGCTCGGTACGGAGTACCACATCGCCTTTGTGCTGGAGCCGCTTCCGAACGAAGACGGCTGGTTGGCTACCGCCTACAAGCAGGATGCCGTCACGGGCGCGACACTCGCGAAGTATGCGTTCACGAACGACACTTGGTCGCTTGCCTCGCAAGATCTCGACACCTGTTACCTCGGCCACTCGCGCCAGTCCGGCAACCACGACGCTTCGGCGGACTACAACGAGGTTCGCGTCTGGAACCGCGCCTTGTCGGAAGAGGAACTGACCACCAGCGTTTTGGCGGGGGCAGATTGTTCTCCGCCACCACCGGGAATGCGCGTGTTGGAAAAGCACGGGGAAGGCGTGTTGACCCTGACGGGAACAAACAGCTACGCGGCCGATACCCGCGTGACAGGCGGTACGCTCGCGTTGGCTGCCGATGCACAGATGCCGGAGAGTGGCGCAGTCGTGCTGGCGAACGGTGCGACGCTGGCGCTCGGCGGCAACTCGCAGACGGTCGCCGCGCTGACCGGCGCGGGGACCGTTTCGGGCGGGACGCTCGTTGTCACCGGCGGGATCAACCCCGGCACGAACGCGACGGAGACAGCGGCGCTGACCTTCAACGACGCGAGCGTTTCGGGAACGCTGACGCTGGACGCGATGACGAATACAATCGACCGCATCGTCTGCACGTCGGGTGTTTTGGACCTGAGCGGGCTGCCCCTGCAAATCAACGACCTCGCCGCGTTGACGGGGGCAAGCTATACGCTGGCGACCTCCGTCCACGGTTTCACCGGGCAGTTCGCCGGTGCGAACCTGGCGGGTACGCCGTGGCGGCTCGCGTACCGTCCCCACGCAGTCCTGCTCATCCGGGGAGCCTCCACGCTCCTCATCCGGTGATGGAAACCGCGCCGGAAACGGCGCGGGAGTACTACCGGATCGAGATGACGGTGCCGGAGGGGATGATATCCACCGAGAGGCCGGTCGCCGTGACGGAGAGGCGCGCCTGCAGGCGGTTGATGACCGCGTCATCGCCGGCGAGCTGGATGACCGGGGCGTTTGCCGTCACGGCGGATGCCGTGACGAGCGGGTAGGTTCCAGGCTCCGGACGGCTTGCGCACGCGAGAACGACAGTCGCCTCGTCCGGGATCGTCACCGTACCATTCTCGGCGGTAATCGCGTTGGTGACGGCGCCGCCGGAGAAGGTGAAGTTCAGCGGGGTACCGGTGAACTGCAACTCGCCGGTGAATCCGGCGTCGAAGCGCGGCACGTTCGCGACGGTCGCGCTGAAGAGCTTTCCGGAACCGGAAACCGTGCCCGTGAAGGTGCCGTTCAGCGTCACTTCGTCGTAGAAGCGGGTTGTCCAATTACCCGCGCCGGTGATGTTCGACTGGCTGCCGGTGAGGGAGGCGCCTGCGGCGACCTGGACCGTGCCGCCCGCATCCAGCTGTTTCGACAAAAGTCCCCACTTGTTCGCCAGATAGAACTCGACGGTCATCCGTTCGGCTGTCGTCAGCTTGTTCGTGTAGATGAGGAACTCGGCGTAGTCCTGCCCGCCCCCCTGAGCGGTGTCTTGCGGACATCCGATGTTGCGGAAAGCCCTTCCCTCGGTGCCGGCTTTGTCCGTATGGAACGAGATTATGTCCCACGAACCGCTCATCGGCGTGTTGGTGCAGACGACGGACGTCCCGTTCACCCAAGTTTCATAAATGTTGGTCTTTCCCCCCTCGATCTTCGCCTGGAAGATTCCGTTGGCAAGGCTGTAGCCGCTGCCGGTACGCAGGAAGTGGTCGTTACATTGCGGGTTGTGCGTGGCGTTCACGGAGGTACCGTAATTTCCGTTGTAGCCGCCGAAGATACAACGGCCGCCGCCGCGTTCGGAACCGAACACCATCACGCAGGAATGGATGAACACGGCATGTCCTTCCGCCGTGACCCCCTCGGGCGGATCCTGCATCAGGTGCATCCGGCGCGACTCGCTAGAATTGCTCTGCCCCGAATAACCATACTGGCTCCATTCGGAGGAAAGCCCGTTCGCCCCCGCTACCCGGTTGATGCCGAAGGAAAGAATCGGTTTCCCGTTCAGTCCGTTGGGAATAATGAAGGGATAGAATTGCGGATAGAAGGTGTTGTCGTCGTACTTCCAGCGGTCATTCCAGAAGAAGTTGAGCCGTTGCTCCGCACGCTTGTCGTACCATTTCTCGACGAGCGGGAAATCGTTCGTATAGACGTTCGCGGGCTTGTCCGCGCCGAGCAGGGTCGAAGGCGCGTGGAGCGCACCGTTGTTGTGGTAGCTGCTCTTGTAAAGCGGCGCGTAGGTCGAGAGGTCGGAGGCGTCGAGCCAGAGGGCTGGTTTCGCGCCGAACAGCGTCTCGTCGCCGAGCGTCACCGAGCCGGAGTTCACCTGCACCTCCGCGCCGTCCGCGACAAAGCCAATCCGGCTTCCGTCGCTCGCGATTACCTTGCCGGGACCGGCGACCAGCGCGACGCCGCCGTGCAGATAGACGGGCTTCGTCTGCTGGGCGGCGGTGCCGAGGAAGGTGATTTCCTCGATAGTGCCGGAGCCGACCTCCACTACGTTGGAACTGACGGGCGAGGCCATGTAGCGGATCTTCACGCCCTCGCCGACGGAGCCGAAATGCAGGCGGATGCCGTTCTTCACATACAGGATCGTGTTGTCCGCCACGGTATCGACGGTCAGGTCGTTCGAGTTGTATTTTCCGGCTGCCGCCGTCGCATGGATCGCGAGCTTGCCGGAGAGTGTGCCGACGTGGATGTGTTGCTTCGCGGAGTACTGGAGACGCGCACCGCCCTCTCCGTTGCGCGGGCCGATGATGGAACCGCCCTGGAGTTTGGCGACATACCAGTTCTCGTTCGTCGAACCCGAAGTGTTCGGATTGTTGAACCCGAAGGAGACGATGTCTTGATTCGACCAGTTGAAGTTCATCTTGACCGTGCCGGCGAAATCGGAATTGAGCCGGGCGCCGTTGTTGACGTCAGCGCCGTTCGACCCGATCTGGTTGATCGTCAACGTGCTTTGCGCGTCCAATGCGCTAACGTCGCCGTAAAAGTACTTGTAGGTTTGCCTCCAGCTGTCCGGCGCCGTGTTGGCGACGTTGATCGTACCGGAGCCGGAGAAGCTGCCCCAATACTGGTAGGTTGAAGCGCCGGTCGAAACCTTGTAGGTGCCGCCCGCCAGCACGATGTCGTTGTACCGCTTGATGGTCGTGTTGCCGGTGTCTGTTCCGCTTCCCGAATTGGTAGCGGGATTGAACTTCGCGGGCCGGCTTTCGAGTGTCGAGGTGGAGGGGATTGTGATGACGGTTGTCTCCGGGAAGTTGGTGGCGCTGGTCATGCGGATGGTGCAGTTCGACGGCACGGAGTAGGCGGCGTCCGTAATCATGTTGCCGCCGTAGAAACACACCAGCACGTTCGTCCCGTAGGCGTAGGGGACGGGGACGCTCCACTTGTCCGGCAGAACCAGCATCGAGGTGTACCCGGCCAACCGCAGCTGCGCGTCCGTCACGCCCGGCGCGAAGGAGATCGCGTTCTCCGGCAGAAAGGCGAACTTGTTCGCATCGGTACTGCCGAACCGCGCGGTTCGGGGAAGCACCAGCCGTCCGGACGGATCCGTCTGGAAAAACGTCTTGGAAAAACGCACCATCGCGCCGTTGTTGACGACGACCGTCACTTCACCGCCGAGGTAGAAGTTGTGGGCGACGGTCACGTCGGAATCGAAGACGATCGTACCGCCCGTCGCCTCGATAGTCTCATTGGCGGCAGGCGCATCCGTATCCCAGACCAGCGTCTCGCCGGGGCCGAGCGTCAGGGCGTACCCGGCGCCGCCGAGCAGAATCGCGCAAATGAATGAGAGGAGCCTTTTGGCGGGTATGCCCCCCCCTGTATGGCGGCCGAACCGTCCCAAAACGGCACTCCCCGAAATCCGGTCCAAGCTGTGCAACGTCATCATCATCCACTCCTTTTTGTCGGTTGGCAGACCTAGAAATCTAGGATTCTAGGAGCCTAGATTGCTAGTTGCTAGAAATTCTAGCTATTCTAGGCACGGGCGACGCATGTTACCACGTTCCCATGCGAGATACAAACGTAAAAAATTATCCCATAAAGCGTTGGTTTTGTCTTGTAAAATCGGAAACAAAAAGTGTATAATCTGAAGCATGAACTATCGCACGAGATATTCGAAGAAGACGGTTCCGCGCGAGGAGGTCGAGCGGATCCGGGAGGCGTTTTTCCAGGCGGCGGGTCCGACGCTCCGGCTACTGATTGACTTCATGGAGCAGTTACCGAACGTGGCGTTTACGCTGAAGGACGCGAAAGGGCGGCTGGTGCATACCAACCCGTACAACGTGATGATCAGCGGGTGGCGGTCGATGTACGACATGGTGGGCTATACCTCGGAGGAGTTGTACCCGCCGGATCAGGCGGCGGTCTATGCGGGACGCGACCGCGAGGTGTTCGAGACGGGCGTGCCGATCGTCAACCGCGTCTTCGGGTTCGTCGCGAACCGTTCGACCGACCTCAACTGCGTGACGGTGCGTCCGGTCGTGGGGACGGACGGTACGCGCATCGGCACGGCGACGGTCTATTTCCGTGCGCAGGCGAAGATGCAGGTGGCGAACTGGTACGACCCGATCCGCCACGCGATCACCTATCTGAACGACCACTACAAGGAGAAAGTGGCGATCGAACTTCTGGCGTCGATGTCGAACTATTCGGTGGCGCAGTTCCGCAAGTACTTCCGCAAGTTGACGCAGATGTCGCCCTCGGACTATATCGCGCGGGTGCGGGTGAACGCCGCGCAGACGCTGCTGGCGACGACGGACAAGCTGATCACGGACATCGCGGCGGAGACCGGCTTCTACGACCACTCGCACTTCATCCGTACGTTCCGCCAGCTCACCGGCATGACCCCGGCGAAGTACCGCAGCCAGCGCATGGGGCTGGGGTAGGTGACGGCGCGTCCAGGTGCGCGGCATGTATGCCGCGCCGCAGAACAGACCGTGCCTTTCAGCTGCCGCCCCACAGAACCGCGCCTAGGGGCTTGCGGGGCGGCGGGAAGTCTGCTATACTAACCGCGCTTTTTACAGAACAAAGGAAGTAGGGAATCGTATGGCAGAGTCGAAGAAACTCGGTGAACGTATCGCGATGTACCGCGAGCGGCTGGAGATGACGGTGGAGACGCTGGCGAAGGAATCGGGCGTGAGCCCTTCCGTGATCCGCGCCGTGGAGGCGAACGAGGTGTATCCCGCGCTGGGAACGCTGGTGAAGCTGGCGCGCGCGCTGGGGCAGCGGCTCGGCACGTTCATGGACGACCAGTTCACGCCGGATCCGGTGATCGTGCGCGGTGACAGCCGTCTGCTGGATGAACGCAGTCACCAGCAGACCTCGGCGGCGGGGTTCCGTTACTTCTCGCTCGGCGCGGGAAAGGTGGACCGCCACATCGACCCGTTCTTCATCGAGATCGCGGCAGACGCGGAGGCGCAGCTCTCGTCGCACGAGGGCGAGGAGTTCATCATCGTCGTGAGCGGCGAGGTGGAACTGCTGTACGGCGAGGATGTGAAGATCCTGAAGCCGGGGGACTCGGCGTACTACAACTCCGTGGTGAAGCATCGCGTGAAGGCCAACGGCGGAAAGCCCGCGACGATCTACGCCTGTATCTTCATGCCGTTCTGAGAAGGGGGAAGCCATGTTCAAACTGACCGACCCGTTCGGCACCGCGCCGTCGAAGCCGCCCTTCACGCAGGCCGTCTCGACGGGTGTGCCGTGGCACAACTATCCGGTGACGCGCAACTACACGCTGGGGCAGCTGCTCGACCAGACGATCGCGCGGTGCGGGCCGCAGGACGCGCTGGTCTATGCGGACCGCGATTTCCGACTCACCTGGTTCGAGTTCGGCGAGGAGGTGGACCGCCTGGCGCGCGGCCTGATGGCGCTGGGAATCAAGCGCGGGGAGAAGGTGGCGCTGTGGGCGACGAACGTGCCGCATTGGATCATCCTGATGTTCGCGACGGCGAAGATCGGCGCGATCCTCCTGCCGCTGAACATGAACTACAAGGAGGCGGAGATCGACTTCGCGCTGAAGCAGTCGGACACGGAGAACCTTTTCATCATCAACGGCTATCGCGACTTCGACTATCTGGAGTGCATCTACAAGCTGATCCCGGAGCTGAAGACGCAGCCGCGCGGCGAACTGAAGTCGGAACGCTACCCCTGCCTGAAGCGGCTCTTCTTCCTGGGACCGGAGAAGCACCGCGGCTTCTACTCGCTGAACGAGGCGCTGGCGCTCTCGGTGGAGACGCCGATGGATGCGTACTACGCGCGGCAGGCGGAGTGCCGTCCCGACGACGTGGTGAATATGCAGTACACCTCCGGCACGACAGGATTCCCGAAGGGGGTTCAGCTGACGCACTACAACATCGGCAACGACGGGTTCTGGATCGGGGCTTGCCAGAACTTCTCGTGCAAAGACCGCGTGTGCATTCCCGTTCCGCTCTTCCACTGCTTCGGCTGCGTACTGGGCGTGATGTCGTGCGTGAACCACGGCTCGACGATGGTGGTGCTGGAGAAGTACGACCCGGTGACGGTGATGATGTCGATCGAGAAGGAGAAGTGTACGGCGGTGTACGGGGTGCCGACGATGTACATCGCGATCCTCGACCACCCGCTCTTCTCGAAGTTCGATTTCTCGTCGCTGCGGACGGGGATCATGTCCGGCTCGACCTGTCCCGTGAAGCGCATGGAACAGGCGGTGGAGCGGATGAACATGAAGGAGATCACCAACCCCTACGGATTGACGGAGTCGGGACCGGTGATGACGATGACGCGCTACTTCGAGCCGTCGTTCGAGCGCAAGTGTACGACGATCGGGCAGGCGCATCCGGGCATCGAGGTGGCGATCATCAACCCCGAGACGGGCGAGCTGTGCGGGATCAACGAGGACGGCGAGATCTGCTGCCGCGGGTTCAACTGCATGAAGGGCTATTACAAGATGCCGGAGCAGACCGCCAAGTGCATCGACGCGAACGGGTGGCTGCATTCGGGCGACATCGGGCACATGGACGAGCAGGGCTACTACTACATCACCTCGCGCCTGAAGGACCTGATCATCCGCGGCGGCGAGAACATCTCGCCGCGCGAGATCGAGGACTTCCTCAGCCACATGGAGGGTGTGCAGGACGTGCAGGTGGTGGGCGTACCCAGCAAGAAGTACGGCGAGCAGCCCGGCGCGTTCGTGATTCGGATGCCCGGTTCGACGATCTCCGAGCAGGATGTGATGGACTACTGCCGCAACAAGATCTCCTGGTTCAAGATCCCGAAGTACGTCCATTTCCTGGACGAGTTCCCGATGACGGCGAGCCAGAAGATCCAGAAGTTCAAGCTGCGCGAACTGGCCGCCCAGTTGTGGCCTGACGCCTAGGATGGTTCGGTGGTTGAGTGGTTGGGTAGTTCGGTAGGTTGATGATTTCTCGTGGGGGGCGCTGCCCCGGCCCCACTCCGGCGTGTGCGGGTGCGCACGTTTCAGGAATGAAGGGTACAGAGAAGGTAACAGCAAAACAAGGAGTCTTTGTATGGCAAAGTTGAGTGTTTCCCGTCGGCGCTTTTTGGAAGGCGCGTTGTCGTTTCCCGTGATTATTTCGTCCGGGTGCATCGGAATCCGCAAGGGGATGGTTGCCCCGAAACGTCCGCAGCCGTCGGAGCGGATCAACGTCGGATTCATCGGTTACGGCACGATGGCGCATGACAACATCGGCAATTTCCTGAACAACAAGAGCGTTCAGGTCACGGCGGTCAGCGACCCGAACAAGGGTACGGACAAGCTCTACGGGTACAACGGCGCGCGCGGCGGCGGCATGAAGCCGTGCAAGGAGCGCGTGGACAAGTTCTACGCCGAGCAGAAGGGCGCGGTCGCCTACAACGGCTGTCAGACCTTCGCCGACTTCCGCGACCTGCTGGACAGCGGCGTGGATGCGGTCGTCATCAGCACGCCGGACCACTGGCACGCGATGAACGCGATCTACGCGATGCGCAAGGGAAAACACGTCTATTGCCAGAAGCCGATGTCGCTGACGATCGGACAGGGCAAGGCGATGGTGCGCGCGGCTCGTGAAACGGGCATCACCTTCCAGGTCGGCTCGCAGCAGCGTTCCGCCACGGAGTTCCGCCGCGCCTGCGAGTTCGTCCGCAACGGCTACCTCGGCAAGATCCAGCGCGTGGAAATCGGTCTGCCCGGCGGCAAGTTCACCCCGTGGGGAAAGACCGGCGAATGGATCGAGAAGAAGGCCTGGACGAAGCCGCCGGAATACTTCGGCGAGGAGGGCTTCCGGATGTGGCAGGGCGGCGCCGCGCTGCGTCCCTTCAACCCCGCCATCCACAGCCCGATGTCCTGGCGTTTCAACCTCGCCTACGGTGGCGGCATGATCACCGACTGGGGTGCGCACCACCTCGACATCCTGCAGTGGGCGATCGGCAAGGACGGTTCGGGTCCCGTTGCCGTCGAGAACATCAAGGGCGACATCGACCTCAACGATCCGCTCTGGAACACGGCTGGCGAATACTCCTTCGAGGTCGTCTATGCCGACGGCACGCGCGCCTTCGTCTCCAACAAGTACGCGAACGGCCTGCGCTTCTTCGGCGAGGACGGCAAGCAGATCTTCGTGACTCGCGGCAAGATGGAGACCGCGCCCGCCGAGCTGTACCGCACGAAGCTGAAGGACACGGACCAGAAGCTGTACGTGAGCGGCCAGCACGAGCGCAACTTCATCGAGTGCATCTACTCCGGTCAGCCGACGATCACGCCGTGCGAGGTTGGGCACCGCTCGATCACGATCTCCCACATCGCGAACATCGGCCTGCGTATCGGCGCCTCGAAGCTCGCGTGGGACCCGGCGGCGGAACTGTTCACCGGCACCGACGCCGACAAGGCGAACGCGCTCATCAACCTGCCGCTGCATAACGGCTGGGTGCTGGATCCCGGCGCGTAAGGTGCTTCGCGGCGGCCTACGCCGCTAACGGGCGGGCCGGCAAGGAGGGACGGAACTCGTCCCTCCGAATCGACAGTTCTCGATTGCCATCGACAGCTATCGAAGAGGGTCGGTTTCTTGCTTCGTTTCACCGGTTGACGCAAAACGGTATTGACTGACAAGGAAAAATGACGATGGCTTACGAGAAGATCAAGGTGCCGGAAGACGGCGAGAAAATCACGATGGGTTCGGACGGAAAGCTCCGCGTACCGGATCGTCCGGTCATTCCGTTCGTCGAAGGCGACGGAACCGGACCGGACATCACGCGCGCCGCGATGACGGTCTGGAACGCGGCGGTGGAGGCGGCCTACGGTGGCAAGCGAAAGATCGCGTGGATGGAAGTCTATGCGGGCGAGAAGGCGAATGCCGTCTATGCCCCGAACACCTGGCTTCCGCAGGAGACGTTGGACGCCTGCCACGAGTATCTGGTCTCCATCAAGGGACCGCTCACGACGCCTGTCGGCGGCGGCATCCGTTCGATCAACGTCGCGATGCGCCAGCAGCTTGACCTCTATGTCTGTCTGCGACCGGTCCGCTGGTTCAAGGGCGTTCCCTCCCCGGTGAAGCACCCCGAGCTGACCGACATGGTGATCTTCCGCGAGAACACGGAGGACATCTACGCCGGCATCGAGTGGATGTACGGCACCCCGGAGGCCGCCAAGGTTGTCGCCTGGCTCCAACAGGAGATGGGCGTGAAGAAGATCCGCTTCCCCGGAACCGCGTCCATCGGCATCAAGCCCGTCTCGAAGGAGGGGACGGAACGGCTGGTGAAGGCCGCGCTCGACTACGCGATCGCGAACGACCGCAAGTCCGTCACCCTCGTCCACAAGGGCAACATCCAGAAGTTCACGGAGGGCGCCTTCCGCGACTGGGGGTACCAGCTCGCCCGCTGCGAGTACGGTGCGGAGTTGATCGACCAAGGACCGTGGTGCCGCTTCACGAATCCGAAAACGGGCCGCGAGATCGTGGTGAAGGACTGCATCTGCGATGCCTTCCTGCAGCAGATTCTCACGCGCCCGGCGGAGTATGACGTGATCGCCACGCTGAACCTCAACGGCGACTATGTTTCCGACGCGCTCGCGGCTACGGTCGGCGGGATCGGCATCGCGCCCGGCGCAAACATCAACTACCAGACCGGCGTGGCCGTCTTCGAGGCGACCCACGGTACCGCGCCGAAGTACGCGAACCTCGACAAGGTGAACCCCGGTTCGCTCATCCTCTCCGGCGAGATGATGTTGCGCTACCTAGGGTGGACCGAGGCGGCCGACCGCATCATCGCCGCGATGGACAAGGTAATCGCCGCCAAGGCGGTCACGTATGACTTCGCCCGCCAGATGGAAGGCGCGACGGAAATCAAATGCAGCGAGTTCGGCAAGGCGCTTGCCGCCGCTTGTCGGAGTGTGTAGCCATGAAAACAATCGGTGTGATTCCCTCTCGGTACGGTTCAACGCGTTTTCCCGGAAAGCCCCTCTTCCCTCTGCTCGGTAAGCCGCTGGTGCAGTGGGTAGTGGAAGCTGTCCAGCGCGCGAAGCTCCTCGACCGCGTGTTGCTGGCGACGGACGATGATCGGATCGCGCATGCCGTTGACGGGATGTGCGAGGTCGTGATGACGGATTCAGACCTGCCGTCCGGAACCGACCGTGTCGCAGTTGCCGCCCGCGCCGAGGACGAGGATGTCGTCATCAACATTCAGGGCGACGAACCGTTGATCAATCCCGCGCTGATCGACGCGCTCGCACAACGGATGGCGGACGATCCGATCGAGATGGCAACGGCGGCGACGCCGATCCGCACATTGGAAGATCTTGCGGCGCGGACCGTTGTAAAGGTTGTGACGAACCAGAAGGGCGAGGCGTTGTACTTCTCGCGTCTGCCGATTCCCTGCCGTCGCGACGGGGAGGCGGATCTGGCGAGCGGTCTCTACTGGCGGCATCTCGGCATCTACGCTTACCGCGGCGCGTTTCTGAACACGCTGGTCAAGACGCCGCCGTGCGCGCTGGAACAGACCGAGAAGCTGGAACAGCTCCGGGCGTTGTACCTGGGCGCGCGCATCGCCGTCATCCCGGTCGATGAACCGGGCGTCGGCGTCGATACGCCCGCCGACGCGGCCGCCGTGGAAAAAATCCTGCCTGAGCGGCAGCTGTCGTAAAACCCCGCCGCCCGCATTTTGTCGGGGATGTGTGTGAGAGTAGAACTTTGTCTCACGCAGAGACGCGGAGCCACGGAGGGAGAGGTACAGAGAATGGGAGGGGCACGCCCCGTCCCGTCTCGACCGTTTTGGCAGAACCGTCGCACATCGTATATTCTTGCAAAGACGCGAGGCGGGATACAAGCGACAAAAGTGAACGGGTAGAGGTAACCACGAAATACACCGAACTCACGGAATCGCCGTTCCTAGAAACGGATTGTATTTCTGTGGTTTTAAATCCCGCACCGAATTCGGTCAAATATGGAAATTACCAAAACGGTTGCGACGGGGCACGATCCTTTATGGCTCCGCGCCTTCGCGTTTCTGTTTGAGGTATATCCTACACTTACTTCCCCGTGTGGGACAACTAACACATCCGTTGGCGGTTGTACCCCATCCGCGTAATCGCCATCGCAATGAAACGGATAATCATCGTTGCAGATTTTTAGCCTTCTTGTTTCGACGATTCAGTCTCGGTGCCGCTCGATTTCGTTGACGCGACAGGGGATTCTGATGTTGCCGATATGTTGGATTCGTTCTTTTTGGCGAGTGGACTGCGGTACTGGAAAGCAACGCCTATGACCACTAGGGCGAGTTCAACCAGTAGCTGAGTATTGCGGTCTCCGATGTCGAGAGAATGGGAGACGACCGGAGCGATGAGTTCTGCCCCGAAGAATGATGTCGAGAGAATAATCATGAACTTCCGTATGGAGATCGCCAAAATACCGAATACTATGGCGAGAAACATAATTGCAGGTCCTTCGTTGATTCTTGCGGCAATCGCAAAGATCACGCCAAACAAGGCACCAATTGCAAAAAAAACCTAGATACCAAAAACGCTACAAAGGATGCCTGCGATCACTCCCCAGAATAATGCCACAGTCCTATCAGTGAATAGATTGAGGACGAACGTTACGATAGCGAACCCCGCTAGAAACACACAAAACCGGAATAGCCGGTAGCCGAAAAGCAATGGCACCAAGCCAATGATTAACGCAACCAGCAAATGATCTGAATGCCCACCAGTAATGTTAAAAAAAGTATCAAGTGCCATCATGTCACACCTCTCCTTTTTCAATGGCGTCCCATTCCCCCATCGGATGAGACGAGAATAGTGTTACTTTTGGAGCGGGTGCGGGATACCATATTACCATATTCCCGCCTGAGAAAGCCCATCTCACAAAAACAATGAAAACTGTATATACAATCATCCGCTAGATCGCAGCGCTTATTCCGCGCGAGATCGTCAAGGATGCGTCGGCGACACACGGCGTCAAGTGGCGCCGTTCAACTCGTGGAGCCACCTGATCGCGCTCGTCATCGAGCAGCTCTCGCGGCAGGAGTTGCTGAACGGGATATGAGACGCCACGAGGGCATTCGCGTACGAGTGGGATCGGGCTGCCGCACCGCAACACGCTGTCGAACGCGAGGCGCAATCTGAAGATGACGGAGGATGTGTTCTGGAAGTTGCTCACGCATTTCAGGGAGACCGCCAACCCAGACTTCTGTTCCGGGAAGTATGCGGGCTACCTCTCCCGCCTCAAGAGGCTCAGCGTGTTCCTGCTCGCCCCGTGCACGATCAGGCTGACGCTCAACTGCTTCGACTGTGCGAGGCACAGGTGGCAGAAGGCGGCCGCCAATCTCCACATGACGATGGAGCTGTCAAGCCGGTTGTCATCGTGGAGGTCTCGTTCCTCACGAACAACCTCGAGTTCTCCGCCCAGACGATAGCCGAGCTGTACAGGGCCAGGTGGGGCATCGAGACGTTCTTCCGGGAGCTGAAGCAGACCTGCCAGATCCACAACTTCATCGGCTACAGCGAGAACGCGGTCAGGTGGCAGGTCTGGGCAGGCCTCATCGCCCACCTGCTGCTGCGCTACATCCGGTATGTCGCGGAGTGGGGGCACAGCTTCTCACGGCTCGCCGGCGTCATACGGGGCAGTCCCTGGCTGAAGAAGCGGCTCCTGTCGCTCCTCGCCCTGTATGGGACAGCAGGGGCTGAAAAGCCGCAAAAAACGGCATCCGGGGCGCGGTGTTTTGCACACGGGTTTACTGGACAGCGACGAAACAGCCCCGAAAACATCAAAACTTGCGCGAAAACGCAACCGAAAACGCGGTTGCGGCGCCCCCCCATTCTCTCAATGGGATGCTATTGTTCCGAGCTCTAACGTTCCGAGATGGTGGAAGTTACCCACTCCCGTGCGGGCTAAATTCCTTGCGGTTCTGCGTGAGACTCCAAACTGGGAGCTAAAAACCTCCGCGGGTATTTAGTGAGAGAAGTTTTAAGGCGGAACTGAGCGTTCGCACACGCATGAAAACGAGTGTTCCGTGTAGGAACATTGGTTCTTGTCGCAATCCAACGCAAAACAACCTTGGTTTTCGTCCAAAATAATGCAAAAACAACCTTGTTTTTCGTCCGGAAATAGGGTTTAATATCTGTCTCCGAAGCGAAAGGAAGGTTGTAAATGAGGCGGAAACTTGAAGAAAGTCTCGAAAATTGGAGAAAAAGGTCCAATCGTCATCCGTTGATCTTGAGGGGGGCGAGGCAAGTCGGCAAGACATACCTTGTAAGAGAGTTTGCCCGTTCGCATTTCAAGCACTTTATCGAGATCAATTTCGAGGAGGATCCGTCACTTGTCAATCTCTTCGAGTCGAAAAGGCCGGATATCATTTGTGAACTTTTGGAAGCCCGTTTTTCCTTGCCCGTCAAGGACGGTGAGACATTGATCTTTCTCGACGAACTGCAGGCGGCCAAGCCTTATGTTTTCGAGTCGCTCCGTTACTTTTACGAGAAACGTCCCGCTCTTCATGTGGTCGCGGCGGGGTCGCTTTTGGAATTCATGCTCGACGCCGCGACGCAGAATCCAGACAAGGCATTCCCGATGCCGGTAGGACGCATCGAATACATGTACCTTGCACCGCTTGATTTCGAGGAATTTCTGGCTGCAGTTGGTAAAACGGGGCCGTTGGACTTTATCGGCAGGTATTCGGCAGGAGACGACGTTCCGGAGCCGCTGCACAAAGAACTGACGTTGTGGTTTCGGCGTTATCTTGTTATTGGCGGGATGCCGGCGGCCGTGAAAGCCTACGTCGAAAGCGGACTCGACGAGGCGGAGCGCGAACTCGACGCGATCTTGGTAACCTATCACGACGACTTTCCCAAATACGGCAAGCGGGCGAACGCGGAACTCCTGCAAAAAGTGTTTACGTCCGTGCCGCGTCTCCTCGGCCGCAAATTGATCTATTCGCATATCGATCCGGGGGTCAAGTCAAACGAACTTTCAAAGGCGTTTGCCCGCCTCGCGCTTGCGCGCATCGTGGCAAAGGTCTGCCACGTGCCCGCGAATGGGATTCCGATTGGCGCGATGGCCGATTCGGATACGTTCAAACCGCTTTTTCTCGATGTGGGTCTCGCCTGCCATGCGGTCGGGCTGCGGCTTGACGATTTTATGGACGACAGAGATTTCATGCTCGCCAACAAGGGCGAGATTTGCGAGCAGTTCGTCGGGCAGCACCTCCTTTATTCCGGTAAGGACTACGAAGCTCCTGTCGCATATTGCTGGATACGCGAATCGAAAAATTCATCAGCCGAAGTCGATTACATCATGCAGATAGGGACAGATATCATACCGGTCGAGGTCAAGAGCGGTACGACCGGTAGCCTTAAGTCGTTAAATCTCTTCCTGAATGAAAAGAAACGACATTTCGCCGTCCGGTTTAACATAGACAGACCTTCGTTTCTCGTCGATGCCGAAGTCACCGATAGCCTCCGCCGCAGATGCCGATACTCTCTGCTGTCCCTGCCGATGTACATGATCTGCCAGCTGAAACGTATTGTATGCGAGACAATTGGCAAGACCTCCGCCGGCGCTGCTTCAGGAACTGCGTAGGAGGACGCTTGGACGGGAGACGTCAAATAGCGGTTAGCACCGCCATACGGGAGGACACAAACCCACACTCTCCCAAACATCCGAGCCAATTGCAAAACCTCCCGCCTGTCGATTGTTCAACCCACGGAACACACGGAATACACGGAAAATCGCAAGTTTTCCGAAAGGGTGATTCCGTGAGTTCCGCGTATTCCGTGGTTTTGAAATTACTTCATCCGTCGGAGGCAGATACAAAACCGGTTGCGACTCGTCGCTACGCATCCTCCGTGCCTCCGCGTGAGACATTTCCTCGCCGAACAGGTCAAGCTGCGTGTAGGCGACGGGCGATCCGTCGTAGCAGGTGGCGATGAGCTTCTTCAGCCACAGAGGACGCAAAGCGCACAAAGGTTTTTTCTTCGCGTCCCGCTCTCTTTGTGATCTCTGTTTTCTTTGTGGCAGAAAAGCCGCCTCCTACTGCCTTCCCGTTACTTTCCCGTTAGGTTCGCACGGCCGTTTCCCCATCCGGTTAGGTTGTAGGAGAGGGAAAGGTTGCCGTCGTTCGCGAACTGGAAGGTTGCGTCGAGGCGGAAGAAACCGTCGTTCAGGTATGTCCGCACACGGAAGGTGTCGGGCGCAGTCCATGCGCCGGAGGAGGCGACGGACTGTTCGCCGATGATGCCGCCCAACCCCTCGTAGGTTTTGTTTTCCAGCTTCACTTTTCCTTCGCGCCATTCTCCGAAGCCGATGGGGAAATGTTGTTCGCCGGTGTCCCCGGTGGTGATCATCTCCCAGCCGTTATCCCGCTTCTCCAAACGGACGCTCGTGAAATGGAAGCGCGGCTGGTTTCCCTCCAGCGCGTACGTGCGCCCGAAGATCGTTTCGGTTCCTTCCTTTTTCCCGTCGATGGTTTTCAGCGAGAGCGCCGCGCAACGCGCCTCCAGCGCGTTTGCCGCATCGGGATTGGCGGGCAGGGGCGCGTTTTGGAAGGCGGGCAAGAGGTGTTTCCAGATCAGGTCGAGTTCTTTCTGCATCGGGCCAAGTCCGGCGTGGACCGACAGGACGGCGTCCTGGTCGGGCATCACGACCGTCAGCTGTCCGCTCGCCCCGTCGGCGCGGAAGCAGTTGAAGCGGCAGCGCCAGAACTGGAAGCCGTATCCCTGCGACCAGTCGCTCTGGTCGATCTGTTTCACGCCGATTTTGCCGCCGTTGTAGGTTTGGCGAGAGGTCGCCAGCCGCACCCATTCCCGCGAGAGGATGCGGTTCCCGTCCCACATTCCTTCCTGCAGGTAGAGTTGGCCGAAACGGGCCAGCTCGCGAGTCGTCATGCTCATGCCCCAGCCGCCGCAGGCGATTCCCGTCGGGCTGCAGTTCGACCACGCCTTCGTGATGCCGATCGGATCGAAAAGCCGTTCCTTCAAGAAATCCATCAGCTTCTTCCCGCTCCGCTTCTCGACGATTGCGGCGAGAACGTGCGTGGCGCAGGAGTCGTACCGGAAACGGGTTCCCGGACGGTCTTCCACCGGGTTCGCCAGAAAGAGGTTGACCCAATCCCCGCCGATGTCCTTCCGCTCCGCGTCGGTGTACGGCATTCCGGTGTTCATCGTCAGGAGATCGCGGACGCGAAGGCGTTTGAGGTTGTCCGGCTGATTTTCCGGAAGCTGGTCGGGGAAGATATCGACCAGGCATTCATCGAGGTCCAGTTTCCCGTCGTCGATCAAAAAGCCGATCGCGGTGGAGGTGAAACTTTTGGAATGGGAATAGAGGATGTGCGTCCGTTCGGCGGAGAAAGGCTTCCACCACCCCTCCGCGACCGTCTTGCCGTGGCGGAGGAGCACGAAGCTGTGGACGGCATCCAGCTCCCGTTCACAGGCGGTGATCCACGCGTCGATCGCGGATGAGGAAATCCCCTCCGCCTCCGGCGTCGATTTTTCCAACAGCGCAAAACCGTTGCCGGCCAAGACCAGCGCAACGGCGCACGACAACATACCCAATCTCTTCATACGATTTTCTCCTTTATAAGCAGTTTTGGTTCCTTCGGAACTAAGTGCCCTTCGGGCTAAGTGTCCTTCAGACTAAGTGCCACATACGTGGCTAAGTGTTCCTTCGGAACTAAGTGCCCTTCGGGCTAAGTAACTTAGTGGCGAAGCCACACTTAGGGCGTAAGCCCACTTAGGACGAAGTCCACTTATCCACTTAGGACAAAGTCCACTTACTCCACTTATTCACTTAGCCTCGCCGCCCTTCATCGCCCTCTCGATGACGGAGGTGCCGCCGATTTCGATGTCGGTGATTACGATCTCGCCGTCTTTCACACGATAGACGGCGACCGCCCCCTTTCCCTTCGCCGAAGTCGCCTCGCGGAGCACCTCTTCCGCCTTCGGCGCGAGACGTTCGTTCACGAAGAGCTGGTCGGGCATCGGCACGGTAGCCACGAGAGGCGAAGCTTCACGGCGTTTCCGGAATGCCTCATACGGTTCGTCTTTTCCCTGTGCAGACCAGCTCAACAAATGGTTAAGCGTGGTTCGATCCCGTTTCACCCAAAGACCGCCGTCTTGCTGGGGCTTGTCGGCAACCGTCGTGACGCGCCAAAGTCCGTTTGTCCCCGGTTCCAGTTTCGCGTAGAGCCTGAATCTGGCATACGCTTTCGTGTTGTTGATGAGGATGTTCGTGCAGCTCTCGCGCACGGTCGTGCGGAGATAGCGTCCGCGAAGCGGGTCGTAAGGATCGTATGCCTCGCAACGGAAACGCACTTCGGTACCGTGGCGAACGATTTGCTCGTAACGCCAGATGAGCCATCCTATGCAGACGCTTTGTACGGCGAGCGCCGCCACCGCCAGAATCGCCTTCTTTGTATTTGACATCATGATTAGTCCTTCCTTTTCCGCAGACGGATGAGAACCATGTTGAGCGCTGTGAGCGCCAATCCAGCCACGATCAGCACAACCCCCTTGATCGTGAATGAAATGTGGCTCGTGAAGAATTTCGCCAACACCAGCCAGAGAAGCGTGACCGCGCCGACGTTCGTGAGGAAGAGTCGCATTTTGCGGATGCCGAGTGTGATGATGGCGACCGCCAGCGCCAGCGCGAGGAGATACATCTCGCCCCCATCCATGAACGGTGTCGGGAATGCGGCGCCCGCGGCAACAATGGCACCGACCGTTCCCCAGACGGGGAGCGCGAAAATCCGTCCCGTCAGCGCGACCAATCCCGCACAAGCCCAGTAAGTACAGATGGTGGCTGACACATAACGGTAGAACCGAAAATCCAGGGTGGTTGTCAGGAGGATGGGCAGACCGACAGAGTAGATAAGGCCAGTTGCCGCTTGCGCCGAATACAGTGCGGCTTTCGGCGGACGACTGCGTAAAAACGCGATGTAGAAGGGAAGGGAAAGCAACATCAGAACAACGGACTTCACGGCAAGCGAAGATCCCCCTATTCCAATGTAATCGACTTTCATCAGCCCCCAGACGATCGCAAAGATCGGCCAGAGCGCGGTCGGCACCACGGCCCGTGTCGTCCAGAGTACCGGCAGCATCAGCAACGCGACCAGGAGGATCAATCCCGGCACGTTCCCGCCGACCTGGTAGGTCTGCGCGACCAGACATGTCGCCGCCCCGACCGAGACGCACCAGAGGATACCGAGCGGTTCCCAGAACGCGCGCGACATCCAGCCCTTGACATGGGCGAAGATCGCAAGACAACCGCAGATGGCGACGGGCGCGATCGCGATTGCCGCGCGGGCCGGGCGACCGAATTCGCTCCAGTTCGCCGCGAAAAGCGCGATGATACCCAGTCCGATCATCAGCGCACCGAATCCGCCGGCGATAATCGCACCCCACGAAAGGCGTCCTGCGCCGAGTTCGGCAGAAAGCGCCTTCCGTCTTTTCTTCAGTTCTGCGATTTGCCGATCGATCTCCTCGATCTTGCGCCTCGCC
>JAFSTA010000285.1 GCA_017450695.1 Kiritimatiellia bacterium
CCCCCCGCCCCCCCGCTTCTCAGCCGGGGGCTGGTTCTGCGCCCGCGCGGAAACGCGCGGGTTTTCTTTGCTTGGTTTCCCTTTGGTTTTGTGATACACTTCCCCCTTTTCCGTTCGCGAACGGGCGGGATTGGCGTGTAGAAAGACGGTTCAGGAGAACAGGACAGAGCGGTGGTTCAGCAATCGGAGAGTCAGGGGGAATTTACGGTAGGACGGGCAACCCGTTTCTACGTCCCGCTCCTTTTGCAGGCTGTTTCACAGAGTCTGACCTATCCGCTGGTGGCCGCGATTGTCTCCCACGGCGCGAACGGGGTGAAGGATTACACCGCCTTCGCGCTGGGGCAGACGGTGATGTTCATGATCGGCGCGTTGGGCGGCGGCTTGATCACCACGGGCATGGTGTTCGGGCGCGACCGCGTCGGATTCCACAATTTCAAGCGTCTCAACATCTGGATGGCTGCCGCCATGACGGTCCTCCAGCTGCTGGTGTGCCTGCCGGGGATCGACCGCTTCGTCTTCCATGTGATGCTGGGATTGCCGGATCCCCTCTGGCCGGTTGCGCGGAACACGTTGATGATGGGGCAGGTGATGCAGATCGGTTTCTTCCTGCGAAACGTCCCGTTTGTCGCGCTGTACAACGCGCGGAACAGCGCGGCCGCGAACATGGCGACGATTTTCCGCATCCTCCTCACGGCGCTGCTTTCCCCTGTCTTCGTCTGGCTGGGGTGGGTCGGACCGCGCTGGGGCGTGGTCGCGATGACCGGGCCGGTGTTGCTGGAGATGGCGCTGGCCTACCGTTTTGCGCTTCCCTACATCCGGCAGTTGCCGGAAGGGGAGCCGGGTTCGGCGCGGCTTCGCGCGCAGCTGGCGTTTACCCTGCCGCTTTCGTTCGGAGGCTTCCTGCTGGCGACCGCCCCTTCGATGATCGGGATTTTCATCGGGCATTCCGCCGATTCCGTGCAGATGTACGCGATCCACATCGTGACGATCGGACTGGCGAACCCTGTTGGTTTCGCCGCGTTGCGGATGCAGTCGGTCGTCATCGCCTACCCGCCGCGCTTCCGGGGGGACACGGCGGTCTTCCGCTTCGGCCTGTTTTCGGGCATCCTGCTGGCCCTCCCCCTCTTCCTCCTGCAGATCCCGTTCATCTCCGACTGGTATTTCGTGCGCGTGCAGAATCTGGCGCCTGAACGGTTGGGGCTGGCGCGTCAGGTGATGCTGTTGTTCACGCTTCTGCCCATCTTCCAGTCGATGCGCGGATACGCGGAGGGACTGGCGGCCTGTTTCCGCCGTCCCAACGCGATTCTGGCGGGGCAGGCGATGAACCTGGCGTCTTTGGTCTGCACTCTTGCCATCACGTTGCACATCGGGATGCGAGGGTGCTTTATGGGTGTGACGAGTGTGGTGGTGGCGTGTTTCCTGACGTTCGTCACCGTCCGTCTCGGAGTCGCATACGTGTTAATGGAACCTCAGTTCGGGAAAGGAATCAATCGATGACCGCAGTTATGTCTTATTGCGCACTTTGTCTGTTGCTGGTTTTTGGGAAGGGGATCCGGACGATGATCCCGCTCCTGCAGAAACTTTACCTGCCGTCGTCGATTATCGGGGGACTCCTGGGACTCGTCTGCCTCAACGCGGGCGGCGGAATCCTGCCGACGGAATGGTCAACCGGGTGGGCTGCCATTCCCGGTTTTCTCATCAACATCGTCTTCGCGACGCTGTTCATCGGGCGGAGTTTCCCCAAGATCGGCGGCATCCGTCGGTCGGTCGCCAGCCAGCTCTGCTTCGGACAGATTATGGCGTGGGGAATGTATGTGGTCGGTCTCGGCGTCACCGCGCTGGTCCTGGTTCCGTGCTTCAAAGTGCCGCCGGTGTTCGGGAACCTGCTGGAAATCGGGTTTGAGGGCGGGCACGGCACGGTCGGCGGGCTCTCCTCGACCTTCGAGGAACTGGGGTGGGATGCCGGGACCGCGCTCGGATACACCACGGCGACGATTGGTATGGTGATCGGTATCGTGGTGGGGATGGCGCTGATCAACTTCGCGGTGCGCCGCAAGCAGGTCAAGAACATCCGCTCCTTCGAGGAACTGACCGAGACGGAGCAAAAGGGCTTCTACCCGGTCAATGCGCAGCCGCCCGCCGGAAAGCAAACCGTGCTGTGCGACTCGATCGACTCCCTCGCGTGGCATGTCGCGGTGGTCGGCATGGCCGTCCTGATGGGGTACGGCATGAAGCAGCTGCTGGTGGTGCTGGAAACCGCCCTGCCCGAATCCGTCCGCTCGCTCGCGATCCTGCGCAGCATTCCGCTCTTCCCGCTGTGCATGCTCGGTGGCTTGCTGTTGCAGTGGTTGCTCTCGGTCCTCCATCTGGACAACCTGGTCGATTTCGGCCAGATTCAGCGCATCGGCGGGGCGTCGCTAGACTTCCTGGTCGTCTCGGCGGTTGCCACCATCCGGCTCGATTTCATCGTGCAGTACTGGATGCCGCTGACCATCCTGCTGGCCGTCGGTGTCGCGTGGGCGCTCTTCGGTGCGCTGGTGTTGGCTCCGAGGATGTTCACGGACGACTGGTTCGAGCGGATGATCTGCGAATTCGGGCAGTACACGGGTGTCACGGCGACGGGCCTGCTGCTGTTGCGTACCGTCGATCCGGAATCGAAAACCTCCGCGCCCACGGCCTTCGGTTGCAAACAGCTGTTGCACGAGCCGATTATGGGCGGGGGTGTCTGGACATCTATGGCGGTGCCGCTGGTGATCCGCTTCGGCGCCGTACCGGTCATCATCATCAGTGCCGTGGCAATGATCCTCTGGTTTATCTTCTGGATCTTTTACCTCCGCCGTCCCGCGAGTCAGGCGCGACAGGTCGGTAGGCTGCAAGCTTAGCGTGTGAAGCCGGTTACGCGTGTGAAGCCGGACATTCCGGATATTCCGGATACGCATACGCATACGGTTACATCGGGGTGTGCCCCGCCTCTCCGCTCCTGCCGTTTCGCGGCTACGTCAACTTAGGGGCGCCAGCCCCATTTAGGCCCGCAAGGCCACTTAGGCGGCGCAGCCGCCACTTATCTACCTCCCCGCCTATCAGCCCGCCTCCTGTTTCACCTTCCACTGGATGAAAAGGAGGAGGAAGAAGCTGACGCAGATACAGGAGTCGGCTACGTTGAACGCGGGGAAGTGCGAACTCCCCCAGTGGAAATCGAGGAAATCCACCACGCCGCCGTTTCGGAAGAAACGGTCGATGAGATTCCCGATGATGCCGCCCGTGAGAAGGGAGGCGATCCAAGTGCCACCCCGGAAACGGAAAAAGAATCCCCGGAGGTTCCAGATCACGCCGCCGAGGGCGAGTACCGAGAAAAGACGCAGGAACAGTTGCTTTCCCTGCATCATTCCCCACGCCGCGCCGCGGTTCTCCACGTAACAGAGATCCCAGAATCCGTTCACGACCGGAACCGGCAATTCACCCTTCAGGTAACGAATGGCGAGATATTTGGTCAACTGGTCGAGCAGGATCCAGAGAACGGTGGAAAAGGCGAAGACGAGAAACTGTCGCGAAAGCCGTTTCACCGTCTCTTTTCCAATTCATTCTGGCAATTGATGCAGAGCTTGGAAAAAAGCTGAGCCTGCAGACGGACCTTGCGGATCAACTTTCCGCAATGCTCGCACACGCCGAAGGTTCCTTTTTCGATCGCGTGCAGGGCGGCCTCGATCTCCGTACGGAGCTGGTTCTGATTGCCGACCTGCTTAAGCGTCACCAGACGCATGCTCGCGTCCGTGCCGTCCTCTTCCGGATTCACGTCTTCCATGCCCTTCAGGGCCGAATCCTTCATCGCCCCGACCCGGCTCGTGAGCGTGTCGAGCATGTACAACAGCTTTTTCTTGTACTCCGCCAGCTCACTCGCGCTGAAACGCTCGACCTGACCAGACTGGAGCCGGACGGTTTTCGTCTTCGCCACCGTCTGTTTGGAGGTCGGAACGGTTTCGTAGTTGGGCTTGGGAGAGGTCGCAACCGGCTTTTTCTCGGTTACGGCCACCGGTCCTTTTTTGACCGCCTTGTCCTTTTTCTGGGTGGCGGCCTTAGGGGGAGGCGTGACTTTCTTTTCCGCCTTCTTTACCGGGGCGGCCGGCTTCTTCGTCGGTGCGACGGCCTTGACCGCAACCTTCTTCTTCGCAGGGGCGACCGGTTTGGCAGGTGGTGCCTTTTTCGCCGGAGCGGTAGTCTTGACCGCAACCTGTTTCTTCGCCGGCGCTTTTACCGCAGGCTTCGCTTTCGTCTGCTGGCCCTTTGCGGGGGCGGCTTTCGACGCGACGGCTTTTTTCGCGATCGGTTTCTTCGCGACACTCTTCTTTTCAGGCGCCTTCTTCCGGGCGGGGGCCTTCACCGGTTTCTTCTTGGGAGAACTGGACATAAACGGATCCTCCTCTCTTTTGGGTTTCTTATTCCTGCGGCAATGTGTGGATCCATTCGCGGATCTCGTCACTCAACGGCAAAATCGCACGGATGGTGGCGGAGGTCTCCCCTTCAGGGCTGGGAATCTTGACCGAATCCCCGACCTTCGCGTTCTCGACCGCCTTCGCCATGCGTGTATTGCAGGAGATGATCTTCAGCCGTTCATCGTAATCCCACTCGCCGAGGATGGTGTAGGTCTGCTCCTGCCCATCCGGGAGAGCCAGCACCACCGTAACGCCCTGCCCGACGTGATCGGTCGGCATATTGGCGAAATCGGTTTCCTTGACGCGCTTGATCTCCTCGTTCAGTTCCGACTGGCGCTGGAGCAGTTCGCGCTCCTTCTCCTTCGCGTACTGGTATTCGGCGTTTTCGGACAAGTCTCCCTTTTCCTTCGCCTCCTGAATCGCCAGGCGGTTCTTCGGAATCTCGATCTCCACCAGGCGGCGGAAGGAGGCCTGCTTCTCGGCCATCGAGTGCAAGCTCGTCATCCGGGACTGCACTTTCTCGCGCTGGCCCGCGGCCTTCTTGTACCGCTTCAGTTCCGGCGCGAGTTCCAGCATGTTGGACAAGAGCTTGCGCTGGAAGGGGGAATCGAGCTGGGCGGAGGACTGGATCCGCTCGAAGAGCAGGCGACGCTCGGTCGGCTTCAGCTCCTCGATCGATTCCTTCCACCACTTCGAATCGCCGAGAATCAGCTTCAACTGGTTCTGCACCTGAAGCGTCTCGCCGGAGGCGTTCATTTCGACCAACGCCATCGCGTGATCGATCAGGCGGATGAACGGGACCTGTTTCTTCCAGAGCAGACCTTTGCGGTTCTTGAACATCCAGCCGACCAGCGCGGCGGGCGCCTTGGGTTTGTTGAGCAGGGTGAAGCAGGCTTCTTGACACTCCTCCTTGTCCTTGAGTGCGTTCAGCACGTCGTAGAACATCGCGCAGCAAAGGGCATAGTGCGGCGGCTCCGTGTCCGTTGCCGGCTCATCACTGTAAGAAAGCGCCTCGATCAGCTTCTTTTCGGCCTCCTCGCCGCCGGACAGCAACAACTGCGTCAGTCCGTCCGTGTCACGCACGGAAAGCTTGTACGCGGCCTTCAGGCAGATGTTGTCCTGCCACAGCGTCTGGCGGAGTTGATCGATGGGCGGTTCTTGGAAACCGAGACGTTGCATGATCACGGCGACGCGCGCATACAGCGGCATATCCACGCGCTCCGCACCCTTCAGAACGAACTGTAGCCGTTCCTTCAGGATTTCCCGCTGCTCGTCCGTCAGCGACTTCAGCTTGTCGTTTTCCGTCAGCTCGCCGACCGCCGCGAGAATCTCCGCGGGGATGCGCTTTTTCTTCAGCCGCGCAAAGTAGTCGTCATCGAAGCTTTCCTCTTTCGCGAAAATCACAATGGGATCCGTGCGGCGCGTGGGGATCTTGATGCGCTTGTCCTCCTTCAGCTTCATGCGCGCGCGCTCCCAGAACTTCTTCCACTCGTCCTTCTTGATTACCCCGGAGCTGACCAAGCGGTCTTCAATGCGCTGGATCGGCATTTGCCCGAAGCTGCGGAGTACGAGGCGCACCACCTTTTCAGGCTCGTTCTGGACAAGATTCGCAATGTTCTGCGGCTCGTTGTACAGGATGGACCAGAAGTGCAGTTTCGAGGCACGGCGCAACGTGTTGCAGGCGGTCGAAAAAGCGAGCGCGTGATTGGGACGGCCCCGGAAGTCGATGATGATGCGCTTGTAGAACGCATCGACACGCTTGACCACGCCGAACCCCCACGCGTTGTCAATCACCTGATCCGACGCCTGGAACTCGCGCAGGGTGTCGAAGCGGCGGAAGGATTCCTTCAGCTCAACCGCCAGCGCGCCTTTGGTGGAACGCGGCACGTCTTTCCCCAGTACCTCGTACCCGCCGAAATTCGCTGCCTCCAGCATCGCCTTCAGCGTGCGGTCCTTGCAGTTTTTCCGTAGCAGGTCGCCGATGCTGCGCGCCTCGACCGGGAACAAGGAGGCCAGCGAGCATTCGCGGACAACCTTGTACAGGTTCTCGAAATCTCCGTCTGCGACAAACTTTTGGACCAGTTTCTTCGTCCACTCGTCGGCTTTCTTCGCCGTCTCCGGAACTTGGGCGGCGTTCCGCACGCATTCCAGGACCGCATCCACGGGAATCGGGGACTGCGCCATCAATTCCTCAAACTGACTATCTGTACCAGAAGGTGTAACAAGAGCATCCATGATCTTTTCCTTCGTTTGACATCGAAAAACGTTAGTTTAGCAAATCCCACCCGAAAAGGGAAGCGAAGAAAACACTTTCCGAAAAGTTTTTTTGCCCCTCCCATTTTTTGTGGAAACGTCTTCATGGATCCTCAATTCCTCTGTTGCACAATCTGAAAACCACGGAACACACGGAAAATCAACCGTTTCTCGGAACGGCGATTCCGTGAGTTCCGTGTGTTCCGTGGTGAATCATGGCGCGTTGGAATTTTTCAGACTTTCACTATTTGGGCGAATCCGTTTTCTGCCGTAACGTGTGTACTGGGAATCGAAAGGCCTCTGTTTTTCGGCACTCTCTCTGCGTACTCTGCGTACTCTGCGGCCTCAGCGATTCTGCGTGAGACCTCAAACGAGGAATCAAGGTTCAACCTTTCAACCTTTTCACCACGAAAAAAATTGCTTACGTGCGGAATTGACAACGGGCTTTCTTTTCGGTATGATATGCCTTTCTTTTTTGTTCCAGTAAGGAGTTTGTTGTACATGGCGAACATCAAAAGTGCGATTAAGCGGGCGAAGCAGGCGAAAGTGAATCAGGCGCGCAACAAGGCGATGAAGACCGTTCTTCATGACACGCGCAAGAAGGTTTTGGCTGACATCGCTTCGGGTGACAAGGAAGCGGCCAGCAAGAGCCTTTCCGAGTATGCTTCGAAGTTGGCTCGCGCGGCGAAGAAAGGCGTGATCAAGAAGAACAACGCCAGCCGCAAGCAGTCGCGCATGGCGAAGGCCATCGCGAAGATTCCGGCGAAGTAAACTCCCTATCCCAAGGGGGACGCGTGTCGGACGAGAGCGCGCAAAAAGAAGAAACACAGCAGGGAATGCCGACTTCGGTTCAAAAGTCCCGTGTTTCTTCTTTTTGCCGTCTTGTTTTCCGGAGAGCCGGAAGATGGCTCTATCCGGTCTTTATTTTGCTGGGGATTCCCCAGCTTTTTGTTTTCTCCTATTTTTTCCGCGACCTGTGTACGAGGCATAACCCGCTCGGGTTCATCCGCAATGTTGCGGCACTTGGATTTTCCGTTTCGTTGACGATGGCGCCGTTGCTGGTTGCGCTGTTGTTGATCGGACGACTCTGCATCCGGAAACAGGTCAAGCTCCGCTGGATCTCGCTTGGCGCGTTGATTTGCGGATGTATATTGATCCCTTTATGGAACGAGTGCATTTATCCGACTTTCGAGTATTGGCGTTCCATCCTTCCTTTCCTGCTCTGTTATGTGTCCGCACTCCTGATCCCCGTTGCGCGCGTCTGCTATCGCAGGCTCATCCGTGAAACCCTTTCCAAGTAAGGGGATAGGATAAGTGCCCCTGCGTGGCCAGGTGCCGCTTGCGCGTCTAAGTGCCGCTTGCGCGTCTAAGTGCCGCTTGCGCGTCTAAGTGCCGCTGGCGCGTCTAAGTGCCGCTTGCGCGTCTAAGTGCCGCTGGCGCGTCTAAGCGCCCCTGCGGGGTTGAGTGCCGCTGGCGCGTCTAAGTGCCGCTGCGCGGCCAGGTGCCCCATCGGGGCTAATCCAAAACACGGGGGCGCGGCCCCGCTTGTTTTGTTGCGCGGCCCCGCCCATTTTTGTCCTGCGCCGCGCCGGAGACGGCGCGGTCCCGCCTCCCCGG
>JAFSTA010000034.1 GCA_017450695.1 Kiritimatiellia bacterium
GAATCCTTGGAGGACATGACATTGTTAGCCTCGAGAATTGCCTGTCCGAAGGAATGAAGACTCAGGTGCGCCTCGAAGTTTGTAAAGATGTAGTCGTAGAGATCATGTAGGCCGACAAATCCATCGAAATCTTCAGATGAGCAGATGTCCGACAGGCTCTTGGGTTCATTGCCTGCAAGATAGGAAAACACTGAACGCTCATTCTGTCCAAGCCGCCGAAAGAGAACGGGAAGCGCGGCCAACGCCAGAGGATGCAACGGGTATGCCATGCGCGCATACTTCGCAAAATCTTCTTCCGACAGACCGACCTTGCGCGGCACGCCAAGCTGAACGGCCTTTTTCAATATGCGCTCTTCGCCCGCCGAAAGGCGCTTGTTGGAATTGATGGCCTCCGCTATCAGTCGTATCTGAGAATCTGGCGTTTCAGTGAATACGATAGGATCGAACCGTCCCTCAATCTTGCTGAATTCCCGTCTGAGGGCTGGATCAGAGGCCGCATAGTCTCCAACGCCCTGATGGAGGATCCCAAGCAACGCCAACCCGGTCTCGCCGCTACGAGCTGCGGCCTCGGCCAGGTCCTGAAGGAGAGAGGCGTCTGTTTCACCTGGATGTATGCGGGCGTTTTCAAAGACACGTCCAAACTCATCTACGATGAACAACACCCCGCAATACCCTGCCTTTCGGAAGGCTTTGGAAATGTCTTCGATAAGTCGCATGGCATCGCGCGCGTCGCGCGCCTTGCGCAACCGTGCAACGAGAGGCGCGATAGACCTTGGCAAAGTGCCGGTGAATGATTCGACCGCATCGGCAAGGATTTCGGGTACGGACTGCCGCATGGATGCCGTTGCGACAAGACACGCAAACCCACATTTGGATTTCTTAGGCCATGCCACATTGCGGAACTTCTTTGCGAGATCGCCATCCGCCTCGCGAAGCATCTTCCATGCTTCGTCATCCTGACTTAAAAGCAAGTGAAAAAGGAAGAGCGCGAAAGACGACTTGCCCGACCCGTAAGGTCCTGTAAGCGTGAATGCCCGATCGGTCCGCAAACCAGACAATCCGCTCCCAATCCGAGCGAGAGCCTGTCGGGCGGATGCCGTGACGATATAGCCGTCAAGTCCTTTGCCAGATACGCTGTCTCGGGCAAGATTAACTGAACGCAGAAAACGCCGGGAGATGGTCAAACCTTTGTCCATGATCAAGCCCTCCTCCCGTAATAACGGTTCAAGGCCCCCTTGACATCCTCTGCCAACGTAAGCCGATCACCGCTGTATTGAACGGTTGCCAATCCTGCGGTATCAGAATAAGTCAATCTGCTCCGTCGATCATCCCCAAGGGAAAGAACCGCGTCAACCAACGCACCTTGATTCAACTTGAACACCTGTCCAGGCGATTTCGGATCGAACAAAAGTCGAACAAGAGAAACATTCAAATCGCCAATGGATTCCATGTAGCGCAAAATGGCGTATCCAATCAACGCATCCGGAAGATTGTGCTTCTTGCCAATATTGAGCCGATATAACCCGGCATCACTTGTTGACTGTATAAGACGAAGCGCAAGAAAAGGAGAATCGAACGACTCCTCTCCGCCAGCGCTCCGAGTCCCTGCGTATGTGCGGATAAAGCAATCCACGTCACGTTCCAGCGTCTTGTCGGAGATGGACTGCCCCTTGTCAGAAAGTCGCCGAACGATGAACGATGTCATCTCATCTTTTCTGAACTCCGGCTTGTTGTAATGGTTGAAAACAATGCTCCACGTTGATTCAGGCGCATCGACCACCATTTTATAGTGCAAAAGCCATAGCGATGCATCATCCTCAAGATACGGATCAGCTCCTTGCCCGTTCCCATCGCCGAACAGAAACCGGCCCAGGTCGGTGAGACGCATCGTGCTCGCAGCCTCTGCATCTTCGATTAGACCTGTCTGCTGACACCAGTACTTGATGCTTTCCACCATGTTCTTCCCGACGCCAAGTCGCACAACCGCGTCATTGTCAAGAAAGCCATGCGGATTGTTCAATATCAGATTGACGCCTTTCTCCAGCCATCCGTTCCTGGCGACAAACGTCTGATGCCCCGAAAACCTGTATCGGACACCCACGATCTTTGCGCTTCTCTTCAGTTCTTCTACCCTTCCTTTTTATGGTCGGGGCGGCGGGATTTGAACCCACGACAACCTGCGCCCAAGGCAGGTGCGCTACCAGACTGCGCTACGCCCCGTAAAAAATTGCGGTCAGTATAGCGAATCCCTCGGGAAAAATCAATCGGATTTTCCAAATGGGGTGGAGACGGAGACGGGGAGACTGTAAAACCGTCTAGCCAGATGTACGTGTTCAGTAATACGGTCGCGACGGGGCGCGACCCTGTTCTGCGTGAGGCAAAAAAACTATACCCCGCGAAGCGGCAGGAGTGCCGCTTCCCCGAATACCCAGCCCAGAACTCAGAAACGCAGCCTAAGCGGTCGCGACGGGGCGCGACCCGGAATAGCGTGGGGAACAAACTAGTCCCCGAAAAGCGACAGGAGTGTCGCTTCACCGAATGTCTAGCCCTGAACTCAGAAACGCAGAGCCTAAGCGGTCGCGATCCATCCTACGCAAGGCTACGGAGGACAGGCGAGCGCGCCCCACCCCTGCGTGAGGAAATGAAACGGCGGACACACGACAGGCAACACGTGCCTTGAAGCGTTGTTGGTTGTTTTGGGTCGGGATTTTTGCTATACTCATTTCCCGTTACGGGTTCAAGAAAGGCGGAACGATGAAAAGATTGGTTGGGATTGGATTGTTGATCGTCGGTATGGCTGGCGGTTCGTTTGCGGCGGAGTCTCATGCGGATCAAGTGATTGCCACGATCTTGGAGAACGTGAAGAAAATCAAGGAGGTGGTTCCGGATGCCGTCCCGATGGCGTTCTGGGATTTCGACGGCACGATTCTCAAGGGCGATGTGACGACGGGACTGAAGGAAAGCGGACAGGTACGGTACGCCGGCATGGCAGAACTGGCGATCCGCAATGAATTCTCGCCGTACTACAAGGGAGAGAAGGGCGTTGAAGAGTTTACGCGCCGCGATTATCCGCATCTCCGGAGTCTCGCCAGGTGGTTGGCCTATCCGCTGAATGCCCAGATCCTGTGTGGTACGCGCGCGGCTACAATCGACGCGTTCTGCATTCGGCAGTTCGACGAGTCTTTCGCCGCCTGGTATTTCTCGTCCTCCGTCCGTATTCTCCGCGCGTTGGAGGAGGCGGGTGTTGAAAACCACATCCTTTCCGCCAGCCCCGAACTCTTCGTTCTCGCGGCCCGCAAGACGCTAGGGATTCCCGCCGACCGTTTCAATGGGATTCGGGTTGCAATCGACGGCGGCGTAGTCACCGAACGGATCGAGTATCCCCTGCCCTCCGAAGGAGGCAAAACGGAAATCCTGCAACGCATCGTGCGTTCCACACCGCACGGTTATGCGGTCGCGGCGTTCGGGAACAGTTATGCGATCGATGCTGACTTCTTGCGGTATGTCGTTACGCAGCCACCGTTGCCGAACGGCGCGAAGGGTACGTCTATGATGATCAACGGCGGGAATCCGCCCCCTGCCTACGAAGGGCTTTTCCTGTGCGTCCAGCAGGATGACGTGGTCGGTCCCGCCAACAAATAACGGTTCGTTATGCAAGCGAGAGAAATCCAGATTCAGCAGTTGTTCCAAGGGGATGTGGTGTATGTCACGCCGTCCTTCCACCGCCCCTACCGTTGGGTGGACGGTGTGGGCGAGCGGATTCTGCGTATCCTTCTAACCGATCCCCCGCAACCGTTGTTCATGGGGGCGCTGGTGACGCTCGACCTCGGCATCCAGTCGTCGGGCTACCGTAAGGGATTGCTGATCGACGGCAACCACCGGTTGCTGACCGTGCTGATGCTGCTGCTCGCCCTGCGCGACCGCATCCGTCCGTTCGACGCGAAGACGGCGGACCGGATCGAACGCGCCTGCCTAATCAACGCGAAGCCTCCCCTGCAAAAGAACATCCTCACGCCGAAAGACCGCAGTGTCTTCGAGGCGCTCGTCTTCTCCTCTTCCACCCCGTCGTCGGGACATCCGCTGGAACAGGTCTATCGGATGGGGCAGGAGGCGTTCCAGGCATTGAAGCCGCACCGGCTGACGGAACTGGCGGAACGGTTGCTGACGCACGCGACCTTCGTCGAACTGGCGCTCGCAAAGGGTGAGGATCCCTACCCGGTTTTCAAGCTGTTCAACAGCGGGAACGATGCGTTCGCGAAGGCGGGGCTGGACGCCTACACGCAGTTCTCCCACGATCCGGAACTGATGGAGATGATCGCGGGCGGCGAGTCGCAGGAGGTGGAGTTCAAGTGCAAGACGGTCCTGCAGGGAAAGCAGCCCGGTGACGCGCCTTCGGGCGTGTATTCCGTCGTCAAGGCGGTGGCGGGTTTCCTGAACAGCACGACGGGCGGCATCCTGTTGATCGGCGTGGAGGACGACGGACGCATCTGCGGAGTGGAACGCGAGTACGCGCTGGTCGATCGGGGCAAGTCGAACTGGGACGGTTACCAGCTCTACCTGGCGAATATGCTACGCACCAAGCTGAACGGCAAAAACGCGTTCCTCCACTACGCGATCGAACGCCGCTCGGCGCGTCACCACGACGTCTGCCTGATCCGGATCAGCCCGGCGGAAGAACCGGTCTATCTGGAAAAGCACCTGTACGTGCGAACGAACAACCAGACCGTGGAAATGCTCGGCCCCGATCTGGTGAATTATGTGAAAGCTCGTTTTTCCTCTTGACCCCCTTCGGGGTTCAATGGGATACTTACCGCGGTTTTGATTTGTGAGAAAAGGAGAAAACAATGTCGTCTTCTGTTTTGGATTCGATGGCCCAGGCCGGAATCGTGCCGGTGATTGCGATTGATTCGCTTGACCATGCGCTGCCGTTGGCGGACGCGCTGCTGGCGGGCGGTTTGAATGCGGTGGAGATCACCTTCCGCACGAAGGCCGCCGCCGAGGTGATTCGGAAACTGTCGGCGGAACGCCCGCAACTGATTACCGGGGCGGGCACCGTGTTGTCTCCCGAAACCCTCGAACTCGCCGTCTCGTGCGGAGCCAAGTTCGCCGTCGCGCCGGGACTCAACCCGCGCGTGGTGCAGGCCGCGAAGGATTCGGGATTGCCCTTCATCCCGGGCGTGGCAACCCCGTCGGACATTGAGCGCGGACTGGAACTGGGATGCCGCATTCTGAAGTTCTTCCCCGCAGAAGCGCTGGGGGGCGTCTCGCTCCTCTCCGCCTTCGCCGGACCGTACAAGCACACGGGCGTGCGGTTCATGCCGACGGGGGGCGTGAAGACATCGAATCTCGCCGACTACCTCGCCCTTCCGATCGTCGCCTGTGTAGGCGGCACCTGGATCGCGAAAGCCACAGACATGGCGGAAGGGAAATGGGCTGAAATCACGCAGCGTTGCCGCGACGCCGTTTCCCTCGTCGCGCAGATTCGCGGAGGGACGAAATGAACCGGGACGAACTGAAGCGGCAGCTCAAGGAATTCATCATCGAACGGCTCTCCCTGGAATCCGTCACGCCGGAATCCATTGATGATGACGCGCCCCTGTTCGGTGACGGACTGCAACTCGATTCGCTGGACGCCGTGGAGATCATCGTGATCCTCCAGCGGAAGTTCCATTGCGATGTGAAGCAGATCAAGAAGGGAAGCGAGATCTTCCGGTCGATCAACGCCCTCGCCGATTTCATCGAGTCGCAACAACATTCGGAACCCTGAACGGTGGCTGATTCCCCCTCCCTTCCTTTCATCAGCGGAATGGCGAAACTCACGGCGGATTCCGTCGTCCGCACCTTCTTCCATCCCGCCTGGACGAAGCCGGTGTTCTCCGTTTCGGGCGAGACGGAGAACCGTCCCGATCTCCGTACGCTGCATCTTCTGGCGCAGGCGGTGGATCGTGCGCTGGCGCAGGCGGGGCTTTCTCCCGGCGCGCTTCGAACGATGCACGTGGGCGTCTGCCTCGGCACGACGGTCGGATGCCAGTTCTGCACGGTGTTGAACGACCTTCGCCCCACGCCCGCATACGGACGCTTTTTGGAGACGGGAACGGCGGATCCGCAGGAAGGGGCGGATTTCCTCTCGCGCAATCCGGCGGAGTGGATCGCGCACTGGTTGGGTTTGCCCGAAGACGCCCCCGCCGTCTGTGTGACGAACGCCTGTTCCTCCGGTTCGGACGCCATCGGGGTTGCCTCCTTTTGGATTCGGAACGGATGTTGCGACCTTGTAATCGCGGGCGGATGCGACTCGCTCAGTGCCATCCCCTACTCCGGCTTCTCCGCGCTCGGCGTGTATAGCGACGATCCGTGTAAACCGTTCGCGGAGGATCGCGACGGGCTGACGCTCGGCGAAGGAGCGGGGATTCTCATTCTGGAGACGGCGGAATCGCTGCGTGTGCGCGGCATCTCTCGTTCCCTCGCCGTGTTGGGGTACGGCTCCAACTGCGACGCCTATCATCTCACCGCACCCGATCCTTCTGGAGATGGTCTGCGTCGTGCCGTTCTCTCCGCGCTGACGGAAGCGGGAGTCTCCCCTTCGCAAATCACCGCAATCAATCCGCACGGCACCGCGACACGCGACAACGATGCGGTCGAGCAACAGGTTCTCGGCGAACTCTTCCCGGCTTCCCGAATCCTCCCCACGAAAGACAAGACGGGACACACGCTCGGCGCGGCGGGCGCAATCGAGGCGGTCTTCGCCGCAGAGTTGGCGCGGGACGGCGGTACGGTCCTCTCGACCTCCCTCGCGTTCGGCGGCTCCAACGCCGCGCTCGTGATCGGTTCCGCAGACCTGCCGCGCACACCGCGCACCGGCGGATACGCGCCCGCCGACACGCCCTACGAGAAACCGACACCGGGGAAGGCCACGCCGCGCCGTGCCAGCGGATTCGCGAAGCTGGCCGTGGAAGGAGTCTGCCAAGCCGCGCAGGAGATACCGGAGGGAATCGCGCGGACGCGCGTCGGGTTGATTCTCGCCACCTCGTTCGGGGCGCACCGCGAAACCTTCGCGTTCGCCGACGAACTGCTGGAGGCCCCTGAGCTGCCGCCTTCCCCGCTGCGGTTCTCGCACACCGTCCACAACGCGGCTGCGGCCTACGCCACCATCGCCGCCGGAATCCACGGTCCCTGCCTCACGCTGTGCGCGTTCCGAAACGTGCGGGAACGGGCGGAAGAGTTGGCGCGTTGCTGGATCGACAACGGTTTTGCCGACGCGGTTGTGGTCGGTCAGGTCGATGAAGTGTCTTCCCCGTTGGTTTGTTTTGTACCGACGCTTGAAAATGTGGTACAATTTGCCGTCATTGCAAGGAGATGAGATGAACAACGAAATTGTAGAGAGAGTCAACCAGATTTTCAACGAGACGTTTGAAATCCCCCGCGAGAAGCTTTTGCCGGAGAGCAAGCTGTTTGACGATCTCGGTCTGGACTCGCTGGACGCCGTGGATCTGGTCGTGGCGCTGAAGGAGGAATGCGGGATCGACCTGCGCAAGGATCCCCGAATCCGCAAGATTGTGACGATGGCGGATGTGTACGAGTTGGTGGATTGCGTACTGAAAGAAAAAGCCGGTTGAAAGCCATCCTCCTCAATCTTCTCCTGCTGCCCTGTATGCTGGCGGCGGCGGTTGCCACCTGGCTGGCTTTCGTCTTCGTCTGGCTGACAGTCAGCCCGTTCCGTTCCCGGCACGCCTACCATCGGATGGAACGCGGCATTGTCCAACGCTTCGGACGCTTCTGCCTGTGGCTGATGCGGCCCATCGCGCCCGTGGAACTGAGCGGGGGAGATTTCCGCACACACCATCCCGACAGCCAGATTTTCGTGCTCAACCACAAGTCCTTCTCCGACACCTTTCTCTGTTCCCTCCTGCCGGTCCGCGATCCCCTCGTGCTGTTGAACCGGGGTGCCTCCCGCACACCCGTGCTGGGGATGGGGATCCGGTATCTCGCCTGGCTCAACATCACCGACATACCCTTTGAAGAATGGCGGGAGAAATGTTTCGAAGAACTCGCGCAAGGTGCCGACATTATCTGTTTCCCGGAGGGAACGCGCTCGGGCAGCAAACCGACCGGTCCCTTTCATAGCGGCATCTTCCGGATCGCTGTCGCCAAGGGGCTTTCGGTCACGCCGGTGTTGATCACGGGGAACGAGGAAACGCCCAAGCGCGGTTCGATTTTCCTGAAGCCGGCAAAGATTCGAATGCGGATGCTCGCCCCCGTCACTCCGGCGCCGAACGAAAAACCGTTCGTCTTCAAGGAGCGGGTGCGGAGAATGATGATTGAGGAACTGGAAATCATGGAGGGGAAAAACCATGTGGGATGATCAACGGTTGCTGGAATTTCTGCCACGCGCGGAAGCTGCCGCCGCGCAGCGCGCGTTGTTGCGGGATCATGTCGCCTACGCCTTTGCGAACTCCCCGTTCTACCGGCGGAAGCTCGCCGCGTTCGCGGATCTCATCCCGGACTTGACGGAGGACACGCTCTCCGAACTGCCGATGACGGACAAGTCGGAGTTCGCGACGGAAAACGAATCGTTTCTCGCCACCCCGATGCAACAGGTCACGGACACCGTCTTTTCCTCCGGCACCACGGGGAATCCAACCGCCGTCATGTACTCGCGACACGATGTCGAACGGCTTGCGTTCAACGAACGGATCTCACTGCGCGGATGCGGAATCACGGCGGACGACATCGGGTTGATGACCTGTACGCTCGACCGTTGCTTCGTGGCAGGGTTCGCCTACTACCTCGGATTGCTCACCATCGGCGCAACCGTCGCCCGCAACGGAATCGCCTCCGTGCAGTCGCACGCGCAGGTGATGCGGCGGCTGCGCCCGACAGTCCTGGTCGGAGTGCCGGGGTTCCTCACCAAGCTCGGCCTCTACCTGCGGGAAAGCGGACAGGAGAACCTGCTGGAATCCGTACGGAAAATCGTCTGCGCGGGAGACCCGCTGCGAGACCGGGAGATGAATCCCCTACCCGTCACCGCACGGCTGGAAGCGATTTGGGGGGCGAAGGCGTACTCCACCTACGCGTCTTCCGAAATCATTTCCTCGTTCTGTGAATGCACCGCGCAACGCGGAGGGCACCTTCATCCTGAATTGGCGGTTGTGGAGATTGTCGATGACCAGGGGAAGCGCGTCCCGGCGGGAGAGGTCGGCGAGGTCGTCGTCACGCCGCTCAAAATCGAGTCCATGCCCTTCGTCCGCTTCCGCACGGGAGACCTGAGTTTCCTGATCGACGAGCCTTGTTCCTGCGGGCGGACAAGCGTTCGCCTCGGACCGATCCTCGGACGCAAGGCGCAATTGATGAAAGTACGCGGGACAAGCGTCTATCCTGCGGCCTTCTTCCAGGTGCTGGACGCGCATCCCGGCATCGGTGGCTCGTACCTGACCGTTCGGGGAGACAAGAACCTCAGCGACGAAGTGACCGTTACCGTCTCCGTGACAGACGCCTCGCTGACCGCAGCAGAGATCGCCGAGGCGTTACACGCCGTCCTGCGTATCCACCCGACCGTCGTCATCGACACGGCGGAGAATGTCGCCGGCAAGATTTTCGATCCCCTCAGCCACAAGCCCCGCCGTTTCTTCGACGAGCGGAACAAGTAATGCGGTCGCGATCCATCCTACGCAAGGCTACGGAGGACAGGCGGGCGCGACCCACGCGGAAAATTAAATCGCTTCGCTTTAAATAGTGAAATGGTTAAATTGAACCAGGGCGATTCCTGAACCTCCGCGCTTACGGACGCGACGGCGGATCAGGTCGATTTAAAGCCGCGTCAGCGGCGATTTAACCCTTTAATCTTTTCACTTTCTCCCGGCGCGTCCCCCGCGAGGGAAAGTTCAATCGCAGCGCTTTGAAATGGTTAAATTGACGAGTCGCCGAAAAGCGACAGGAGTGTCGCCTCCCCGAATGTCCCACCGAACCACCCAACCACGTTCAGGAAGGGATTGGGAAACAACACAGACAACTTGGGAACAACTTGAATTTGGACGGCTCGCAACCGCGAGCCGAATGTGAAACGTCGCGCAGTTGCGCGACGACCGTTGACGAGTTGCCTATCCGTTGTCCAAGTTGTTGTCCTTGCAAACATTGCGGTCGCGACGGAGCGCGACCCTCCCCTTCTGCGTGAGACGTGCGCGGCGACATTCCGTCTGTTCGACATGCGTGTCGCCCGTCGCTTGTCGCGTGTCCCCATCTTCTCCGCTGCCGCGAAGGCCGACGGCGAGGGCGCCGTCGCTACACAGCTGGCGGCGTTAGCCACCTCTTCCTGTCCAAATCAACTTAGGGGCGCAGCCCCATTTAGGGTGCAAACCCTCTTAGGACGAAGTCCACTTATTATGTGGCACTGAGCTGGTACGGCTTCCCGGACGGCACAATGATCAGCATCCGCTGATCACTGTCACGCGGGAGGCAAAGGCGCTACGCGCCAACAAAAAAGGTTGTGCGGCGGGTATGCCGCACAACCGAACGAAACTGAAACGGATCCACCCGCTTTCTCGTTACCGCGTGATCAGAACATTGCGGTAGAGGATCGAGGACTTGCCGTGCAGTCCCTGGAAGCCGATGTATCCAACTGTGTCGGCGTCCGCCAGGGCCTTGCCCTGGAATTTCTTTTCGATCGGCGTTCCCTTCGGGCTGACCGCCTTGTCCTTCCACTGGCTCATGTCCATTTCGTTGACGAACTCGCCGTTCAGCCAGACCTTGATGACAGAGCCTTTGCATTCGACCTCCATCTTGTTCCACTCGCCGGCCGGCTTGGTGGCAACCTTGGTCGGCGCCTGATAGCCGTAGAACGCGGCGTTCCCGTGGTAACTGGGTTGCGAACCGAAATCGTCCAGAATCTGAATCTCGATGGTGTTGGGAATCCAGTTGCCCTTGTTCGAGCATTTGATCAGGAAACCGGCGTTCGCCTTCGGAGAAAGCTGGTACTCGAACGAGACCTTGCAGTCGCCGATCTTTTCCTTTGTCCAGATCGCGGCATCCTTGTTCGCCTTCAAGACCCCGTTCTCATCGATTGACCAGACCGCAGGATTGTAGTCGGCATCCGCCAACTTGTCGCCGAACAACGGCTTTGTCTCAGCCATCGCGAACATCGCGCAAACACCGAAGAACATGACCAATAACTTTTTCATCAACAAACTCCTTGTTTCAAGTGAACGAATGAATCTAGCGTAGCAGATTTTGCCACGCATGAAAAGTACGTTTGGTTTTGGGATCGCTGAAAGGCTAAATGGTTAAATCGCCTCCTTCGGAGGCTTTAAATCAGCGCGGACCGCTTTTCGGCGGCTCTTCAATTTAACCATTTAATGCGAAGCGATTTAACTTTCCCTCGCGGGCGCGTCCCTCCCCTTCTGCGTGATATGCGCGACGACATTTCGTCTTTCCGATATGCGTGTCGCCCGTCGCTTGTCGCGTGTCCCCATCTTCTCCGCTGCCTCGGAAGCCGACGGCGAGAGCACCGTCGCTACACAGCTGGCAGTGTCAGCCGCCCATTCCTAGCCAAGTCAACTTAGGGGCGTAGCCCCATTTAGGCCCGCAGTGCCACTTAGGCGGCACAGCCGCCACTTATCTGCTTCTCCGCTGCCGCGGAAGCCGACGGCGAGGGCGCCGTCGCTACACAGCGGACGCGAAGCGCCCGCGTGATGGTTACTCAGGCGTCGAAGGTTGCCTCGCCGTGCCACGGTTCGGCGGCGGGAACGGAAACTTGTCCGGAGAGGACGCGCTGGCGGACCGCCTCGGAGAGCAGGATCGTGGTGGCAGCCGCGACATTCAACGAATCCGCAATACCGAGCATGGGAATGCGTACGCGCAAATCCGCTGCGTCCATCCACTTCTCCGACAGCCCGTACTGTTCCGTCCCGACGGCAAGCGCGACATTGCCCGTGAGATCAACCTCGAAGTGCATCTTCTCCGCGTGCGGGGTGGCAGCCAAAACCGAGAACTTCCGTTCGCGGAGAAACGCCAGCGTCTCCTCGCTCGTCGCCTCCACCACGGGCATCGAGAAGAGCGTACCGGTCGAGGCGCGGACGACATTCGGATTGTAAATGTCCGTACACTTGTCGCAGACGATCACGGCTGCGACTCCAGAGGCATCGGCGGAACGCAGCATCGTTCCGAGATTGCCGGGTTTCTCGATCGCTTCCGCAACCAGCAGAAGCGCACGAGGCGGCAGCCGCAAGTCGGACAACCGCAGATGCGGTTGCGGGCCAACCATCAGCAACCCGTCCGGACGCTCGCGATAGGCGAGTTTCGAGAAGACGGGAGCGGTGCAGGAGAACAACTCCGCGCCGAGATTCCCGCACGCCTCCACGAGCTTCGGTTCGTTCAGGTGCTTGAGGTAGAGTTCCTCGCAGAAAAAAAGCATCTGGGGACGATACCCGTTGTCCAGCGCGCGGCGGCACTCGCGGTATCCCTCCACCAGCATCTGGTCACACTCGTCCCGATGGGAACGCTGCCGCAGTTTCACGCAATGCTTCACCTTCGGGTTGGAGAGAGAGGAGAGTTCAACGACCGACATAACGAATGGCTCCTTTCCTTTGTCTCGCGCCTACCGTTCTGGCAGGGGTTTGCCGCCGGTGTGGGCGGAAAGCCGTTGTTTCGGGTGCAGGAAGAGGTCGGTCAACGGCCCGTGCAGATTGTAGGGGTGATCCCCGTTGAGGAAATAGCACAGCGTGACATGCCGTTCTGGGATCATCATCGCGAGTCCCTTGTAGGCGACGTTGTTCCCGCCGTGGAAACGGATTTTGCCGAACTCCCGGGAGTTCTCCTCGACCCAGACCAAGTTCCGGAAGATCGTCCTGTCTTGCCGCGCATCCGCCTTCTGCGGCATCTCCACATACTCCTTGAACATGATCTCGCGCCATTCGGGCGTGAGGTCGGCGCCACGCAGGAACCACTGGAGGAACTTCGTGTACTCCTCGGAACTCGTCCGCAGAGAGTAAGCGGCATTGCACTTGTAAGACCAGTCGGTATCGCGCTGCGGTCCCCTCTCCCGGAAACCGTACACGGCGATTTGCCCGTATTCCTTCTGCCAACGGTAGTTGGAGTGCTTCATTCCGAGAGGGTCGAACAGTTCCTTCTTGGCGAAGACATCGAGCGTCTCCCCCTTGATCTGTTCGAGCGTCAGCTGCAGCAGGAAGATTCCGACGCCGGAATAGATGTACTTCTCGCCCGGCTTGCTCAAGAACTTCATCTCGATGTACCCTTTGTTCGGGAGTCCGGAGGTGTGGGTCATCACAAGGCGGGGCGTAACCAGCTTCGCCCACTCGCGATCCCGCTCCGACGCGAAACGGCCGAGAATGTCGGGACGGTATTTGTACAGCGGGCGGTCGAGGTCGAGCTTCCCGTCCTGCGCCATCTTCACGGCGAAATAACCGAGGGGAACCTTGCTGATCGAACAGGCCTGATACAGGGACTGCATATCAATCGGACGAGTCTCCTGCTGCCGACCGGGAACGGCGTAAAAATCTTCGTTGACCACGCAGAAACCCATCGTGTCCAGCGGAGTGGTCATCGTGACCTGGAGCGACGGCACTCCCGCGCGCTTGATCAGGTCGAGAGCCTTGCGCTTGTAGTCTTCCACATCGAGCTTGTGTTCCGTCTCCGTCCATGCGCCCCCCGCCTTCTCCGGTAGCGACAGATCCATCCGAGCGACCGTCCCGTTCACTTCACCCGCCGCAATCTTCCTGCGGGCGGCAAGTTTCCTCACCTTCCCCGACGCATCCCGCAGATACACCTCGAAAAGCGCCTCGCGGTCTTGCAGGGGAACGGGGAAAACAGCGGCGGAAACACACGCCGCTTGCGGGGAGAGCTTCGCGCCCTCCAGCAGATCGACCGTCACCGAGGGAAAACCGGTGGTCAGTTCCACGTCCCCATCCAGCGTCATGCGCACGCGCTTCAGCGACAGCCCGGCATACGCGGATCCCGGTGCCGCCTTGACCGCGAACACAACCGCACCACATCCCCGTGCGGGCGATGCGATTTCCGTCCCCGCCCGTTCCACGCAAATCACAGGCGGAATGCGACCTTCGGCCCACGTCATCCCGACGCACAACACCCCGCAAAGCAGAACCGCCTCGGCAATCCTTTTCATCTTCATGCTCCTCCCGGATTCATTTCCAATGCGTTCATTATACCAAACCCGCCGCATTCCCAACAATACCTTTTGAAAGTACGGTGGGATGCCGAGCCAGCCCAACGGCCAAGAAACACTTCAAAATGCGGCGGCCACAGACGCAAAGCAATCGAAACGACACGAAGGATCAAAAAGGTAGGCCTGACAGGCCACGACGAGAGGGAGTAGTCATTACTCCGACGTATCAGCCTTGAGGCGGAAGAAGCGGTTGGTTTTGCCCGGCTCGTCAATGATCGTGAGACCGGCATCGGTGGCGGGGTAGATGACAGGGTCCACCGTACCGGCGAGATCGTCCGAGGCGAGAATCGAGAGGGTGAAACCATCCGTATTCTTGACTTCAGGCGTGGTGATAGAGGCCTTGCCGCCACCAACGTCCGAAATGCCGATAAGCGGGCTAGCAAAGTCACCGGTCGGCGTATCGAACACATAACGGAACACGTTGAATACGCCGTTGGTATCCGTTTCGTCCCATGCTCCGCTGATGCCGTTCTGCGCGGCCCAAACCTCATAACCGGAGGCTGTGACGGCCTCGATCTTCTTCCATGCGCAGAGTACACCGTTGACCGCGATCCCAATGTAGTAGTCATCTTCCACCTCGGGCATCGTGAACCAGACCTGCGTCGTCGTGTGGTCGTCGTGGTAATCATCGGAGTAGATGAAGCGCTGGTTTTGGCTGCCGCCCTCCGTCGTGGAGAAGGGAATCACCGTACCTGTCGGCACCTCCTGTCCGAGAGTCGTGATCGTCGGATCGCTTTTCGTCCAACGGATCGAGTACGAGAACTTGCTGCTCTTGTCGATCTTGACCGTCGCATTCCTGCCCGAAACGCTCCAGTCCCGAAGGGTCAGCGTATCAAACCAGTTTGGCCCGTACACTATTTTTCCTCCCGTAGGGTCGGTTCCGGCGTAAAATTCCTGAAGTGTCGTCATGCCGTCGCCATCTTCGTCTGAATTCGCCGTCGGATATCCATTGGCCCACCAATAGTAGTCGGAATAGTCATCTATCCCGTTGACGTACATGGTGGGCAGCCCGTCGCCGAGAGTGTCCTTTGTTCCTGTTTCGGAACCGAGTAGCCCGGCCACCTCGTGTACGCCCTGAAATGTCGGTTTGGGAAGCGCGGTATAGGAACGCCAGGTTTCCGTATCACCGTAGTAATTATGGGAGGTCACGACAACGGCAAGCTGTTCGCCAAACTCGGCGTGTGTTTCATCGCCCGTGGTGGATGCTATCAGGTTGATTGCCACGCTCGCCCCCGCGCCGGCGGTGGGGGTTCCGTTCGGTCTGGCGGAGGCGAGCTTCGCGCCAAGCGACTGTCCATCCGCGCCGATCTTGTAGATAGACACTTCCGTCAAGTTGCTAAGATCCAGCTCTCCGAAGTTGCCGCTCTTCACGAAGAAAATATACGTACAGGTTCCGCTTATTCCCGAATAGGCCTGAACGGACATTGCGAAGGCGGACACCACCGCCCCAATCGCCATTTTAACCAGTTGGGTTTTCGGCAGAAACCTGCGTCTCGGTTTTACCGGTACGCCCTTCCCCTCGCCCAACCGGCTATACGAAATCCCACTCGATCCTGATTCCACATTGCTTTCCTTCATCATACCATGCCCTTTCCGATAGCGGCGGGATAATATACGTTTTGCTGACACTTGTCAACACGGAAAAGCGAGTCTGTAAAAGCGAGTCGAATAATAAACGGCAGCAGGAAGTGGGTAGTAGGTGCGGCAGAGCTTCTAGCTGTTGGCGACGAATTTCTACGCATGATCGAATGTATTCGACAAACACCCCGCATCAAGTCGCTTCTCCGACGGAGACCGCGCAGGGCGTGAAGCGACAGGTATGAATCTTCTCCACACCCGCGAAAATCGCTTTTCTCGCTGGGGGTACTTTGCTACAATACGGGGCGAATGGAGTACACATGAGACGAATCACGCAGATGATTGCCCTTTCCCTGCTTTCCGCGGTCCCCGCGATTGCGGAGAGTCTGGCGTTTTCTTCTTCGTGGTCCACATACATCGGATCTGGGGACAACTTTACCAGTGATCTCGTCTCCGCTCTCTCGATCCAGTCGGAAAATTATGTCTGCTTCGGCGGTTTTCTCGGTGCGGGATTCATCCAGGACGGGAACGGCGATGCGATTTTCGCCGTGAATGACGACGGGGAGCTGTACGGGGATGGTTTTACCGCCAAGATCCTCTTGCAGGGCGGAGCCAACTCACTCCCGCAATTCGCACGCATCCTGACAGAAGACCCGGGCGAAACGGGAAACCAGATTCGGAGCCTGGCGACGGAGACGAACCGGATTGTCGGCGTAGGCTATGTGGAGAACGGTTTCGATTACAAGCAAGGTATCGTGCTTGGGTATTCGAGCGACCTGACCGAAACGTGGCGTTACGGTCTCCCGGTCGAATCCAACAGTGTTTTCCGCACGGTTTCCTTGGCGTCTGACGGAGCGATCCTGGTGGCGGGAGACCTTGAAGTTCCAGGGCGGGACGACGCGACCGTGAGTCGCGCCATTGCGCTTCGGCTGGACGGGAACGGCGTTCCCCAGTGGACACGGCAGTACACGGAGGCGACGAGGGGTTCCGCCTCGCTCGTGAACGGAAGCGCGTGGTATCTCGTCTGTATCGTCACGAACGGCATGGGCGTCGCCTCAACCTCGCTCAAGAAAATCGCCCCGGCTAACGGCGCGGAGGAATACGCGCTTTCGCTCCCCTGCTCGATTACCTCTCTGGCGCTTGATTCCCGCGGTGAGTTGATTGCGGGAGGCAGCTCTGGCGTCGGCGTTCTCTACAAGATCCGCGACACCGGTTCCGCCTTGCAGCAGGTGTGGATGAAAACGCTGGCGGGAAGCAGTTCCGTCAACGGAATCGCGCTCGACGGGACCAACCGCATTGCCGTGGCGGGAAACGCTTCGACCGCTTGGTTCGACGCGACGGACGGAACGTCTTTCGGCGGCACCTCGGACGGTTTCGCGCTGATCCTCTCCCCCGACGCCAACGAGACGTTGTTCGCGAGTTGGCTGGGCGGCGAGGCCGAAACGACGGCAAACTGCGTGACGTTCTCCGGTGATGTTCTCGCCGTCGGTGGACAAACCCGCGCAACCGATTGGATCTCCGGCGGATTCTGTACGCGGCATCTGAAACTCGATGATCTGTGGGATGGCGAGGAGTTGAACGCAATCGGTTACATCAAAGTCTGGCTTGGCCAAACCTTCATTCCGAATCCGCCCGGCACCCTGAAGGTCTCCATCATGCCTCCCAATGCCGTTGCCGCCGGAGCCGCCTGGAGCGTGGACAACGGACAGACCTGGATGGCAAGCGGTGCCTCGACCAACCTGACGGAGGGGAATTACACGGTCACCTTCCAGAATGTGGGCGAGTACTACACGCCAGAATCCCAAAGCGTGACAATTGAATCGGAACGGACCAACTCCATCTGGGCAATCTATGCAGCCGTACCGCCCCCCATCGCCAAACGGACGATCAGCGGCACGAATGTCACCGTCCGGTTGGTTCTGCCAAGCGGATTGAATGGGGTGGAACTTTCCGAGAACATTCCCGAAGGTCTCGACTGTGAAACGGGCGACGAAGACGCCTGGTGGCGTCCCAGACTGGGAATCTTGTACTTTGACAAGTCACCGCCCAGGGGATACGTCACCGCCGCTAACGAAGAGATCATCATCACCTACTCCGTCAGCGGCGAACCGGGAACATACATGCTCTCGGGCGAATTTGAGGGAACCTTCTCCGATAATACGGTGACCAACGCGCCGGTGGAGGGAGACTACCTCGTCACGATCCGCGATCCGAGCGAGACGATCCTTCCCCCGCCGCCGGACATCACAGCCTTCACCCGTGGCACGAACGACTGGATGATCACGTTCGTCTCGACGCAACAGGTGAATTACGCGATTCTGACGAACAGCGATCTCACGCTCCCCTTCCCCCGCATTCCGCTCACCTCGGTCGCGGGCGAGAACGGCACCACCACCGTACGCGTCCACCCGCAAGAACGTACCCTTTTCTTCCGCATAGAAGCGCAAACGACCCCCTGACAAGAAGGCGGTTAGATGGTTTAGTGGTTAGGTAGTTAGGTGGTTTGATGGTTGGAGAGGGACGCGCTTGCCTGTCCCCCGTAGCCTTGCGTAGGCGGATCGTGTCAACAAGTTGTGATTCGTTGTCCAGCGGGTTGTTCGGAGAAGCGACACTTGCCGCTTCACGGGCTACGAAATGAAGCGCCAGGAGTGCCGCTTCCCCGAATGCCTCGCGCAGAACTCGGAACTTGTAGGTAAGGACAACAACTTCAACAACGGATAGACAACACGCTAGCGGTCGCGACGGAGCGCGCCCCTCCCCATTCCCTGCTTCTCAGCCGCCCTAGTAGAACTCAACTTAGCGGCGCCAGCCCCATTTAGGCGGCGTAGCCGCCACTTATCTTCTCAGCTTCTCCGCTGCCGTCGCTACGCAGCTGGCGCATAGCGCCTCTGTGCATTTCCGTGCGAGCGCATACGGAAAGCTAACAGCTACCGCCTAACACCTAACCGCTACCGCCCCTTCCCACCAGGGCGGGAAAGAACAGGAATTGTCGCCGATCTCCACGCATTCCCCGATCATCGGGGTGAGCAGGCGGTAGGGTTTCCCGGCGCTGGTAGCGGTGAGTTCGCGGTAGGGTGCGTCCCAGGCGTGATGGGAGAGCGCGAACTTGCCCGAATGGCAGGGGACCACGGCCTTCGCCCGGACGTCCACCCCTGCCAGCGCGGTTTCCAGCGGCATCATGTGTACCTTCGGCCACGCCTTGTTGTACTGTCCGTTCTCCAGCAGAGCGAGATCGAACCCGCCAAATCGTTTTCCGATGGACTCGAAGTGTGCGCCGTATCCGCCGTCCCCGCTGTAGAAGACGCGGCGGTGGGGCGTGACGAACGCGAATCCCGCCCACTCCGTCTGGTTGGGCTTCAGCATCCGTCCTGAAAAGTGCTGCGAAGGAAGAATATGGATACTCAATTCGCGGCTGATCGGGATTTCCGTGTCCCAGTCCTCTTCCCGAATCGTATCCGGCGGAATACCCCACTGTTCTAGATAGGAGCCAACTCCCAGCGGACAGACCGTCGTGCGGACGCGGGAACGAAGTGCCGTGACGGTCGGGAAGTCCAGATGATCCCAATGGTCATGCGAGATAACCAGCACATCGACCTCCGGGAAATCGTCCGCCGTGTAAACATTGCTTCCGGGGAAAGCCGCGTTGATCAGACTGATCGGCGAGGCATACGGGCTGAATACAGGGTCGATGAGAATGCGCACACCCGCCAGTTGCAGATAGAATGAGGAATGCCCCAACCAGATGACGCATTCCTTCTCCTTCGGGATAGACGCGACTGCGGTCTTGCGCGACGGGATCGGAGAGGACGGGAAAAGTTTTTTCTTGTCACTGAAGAGGAATTTCCACCAGACGGTCAACAGGTTCTCCTCTCGTTTCGCGATCCGCGTGATCGGTTGCAGACAGACGAACTGCCCGTTGCGATAGTGGGGCGAACGGCGAATACGCTCCAACCTGTCGCCTGTCGGCAACTTCCCGAAGACCGGTCGGTGGAGATACCAAGCCGCGCCGGAGACCATCGCCGCCAGCGTAAACAAGCCGCCTCGTAAAAACCTTCGTCTATTCATATCCACTTGCCTATCAGTTGTCCGGTTAGCCGGGTTCAGCATTGCGGACGCGACCCATCCTACGCAAGGCTACGGAGAACAGGCAAGCGCGTCCATCCCCCCTTCTCTGCGTGAGACAATCCTAGTGCCTTCCTTTTGCTTCTCAGCTTCTCAGCTTTTCACCCTCTCAGCTGGCGCGAAGCGTTCCTTCCTGGCCAAATCAACTGAGGGGCGCAGCCCCATTTAGGCCCGCAGGCCACTTCGGCGGCACAGCCGCCACTTATCTGCCTCTCAGCTGGCGCAAAGTGCCCCACGACCGTCAGTTACGGGAATGGCGTGAAGGATGGGACTTCTTGCGTTTCTTCACCCCCATGTCGAGGAAGGGGGCGCCGGGAATCGCCGTTTCATCCGGCGGTTCCGAAGCGGGGCGTTTCCAAGAACCTCGCGGCAAGGGCTTCAGGATATTCCAAAGCGCTTGACGGAACTGCTCCACCCCGGCATCGCCGGGAGTTGCCGCCGACAGGGGAATCGCCTCCACGCCGGTCTCACGCAGGAACTTCGGCAGGTTCTCCTGTGCCGCCTCCTGATCCATCTTGTTTGCCAGCACGAGCGAGGGACGCTGCAACAGGTCCGGATCATGCTGCTCGATTTCGCTCCGCAAGATCTCGTAGTCCCTCCACGGCTCCCGGTTGTCCGTTCCCGCCATGTCGATGATATAGACGATCACCTTGGCGCGCGCGAGATGCTTCAGGAAATCGATTCCGAGGCCGATCCCTTTCGCCGCGCCCGCGATGATTCCGGGAATGTCCGCCACGCGAAGCTGGGAATAGTCGGGGTACTCCATCGTACCGACCATCGGATTCAGCGTAGTGAACGGATAACTGGCGATTTTCGGACGGGCCGCGCTCACCGCCCGCAGGAGGGATGACTTTCCCGCATTCGGAAATCCGAGCAGTCCCGCGTCGGCGATCGTCTTCAGTTCCAGCCGCAGGTTCAGTTCCTCGCCGGGATCGCCCGGCGTAAACTCCTCGGGCGCCTGGTGGGTGGAGGTTTTGAAGTGTACGTTCCCCAGTCCGCCGCGACCTCCGCGGCAGAGGATTTCCGCCTGGTCGTGGGAGACGATGTCCGCCAGTTTCTCTCCGGTATCGTTGTTGAAAATCTCGGTTCCGCAGGGCACGAGGATCGTCTTGTCCTTGCCGCGCCTGCCGTTCATCTTTTGGTACGAACCATCCACACCGTCCTCGGCGATGACCGTCGGATCGAAGTAGAGAGAAAGAAGGGAGGAGACGTTTCGGCTTCCCTTGAAGATGACGTGTCCGCCACGCCCCCCGTCCCCGCCGTCCGGACCGCCCAGCGGAACCTTGGATTCCCGCCGAAAATGCGGGCTGCCGTCGCCGCCTTTGCCGGCGCGCGCGTGGACAACCACGTGGTCAACAAAAATTCGAGACTTCATTCGGACCTAACTCCTTGCTTGCCTAATCAGTTGGCCTGGTAAGCCGGGGAAGCGTGTTAAGCCAGTTAAGCGTGTCAAGCCGGTATGCTGGATATGCGTTGCGGTCGCGACGGAGCGCGCCCTTTCCATTCTCTAGCCTCTCAGCTTCTCAGCTGGCGCGAAGCCCCCCCCTCATTTACATTCCCGTGCGAGCGCGGACGGGGCGCTTGTATCGCTTCGATCCCTTGTATCGCTTTTATCCCTTTACCACCCAACCACCTAACCACCTAACCACCCAACCACCTAACCTTGAACTTCTAGGCAAGAAAGGGCGGTTCACAACCCCGCACGGACGGCGAGGCTCTCCAAACACGACACAACCTCCCCGGAGCGAACTCAGGGGAGGTCGATAACCCGCGACGCGGGTAGGCGAAACTACGCCTGCGCTTCGGCTGCCGCCGCCGCTTTCGCGGCGCGCGCCGCCTTGCGGGCGGCCTTCTTTTCAGCCTGGGCCTTCACGTATTCCGGATCGGCAATGATGGAAACCACTTTCCCTTCCTTGCGGAATTTCACCGTTCCGTCCGTAAGGGCGAATAACGTGTAGTCGCGTCCGCACCCGACATTCTCTCCGGGATGGAACTTCGTTCCGCGCTGGCGAACGATAATCGAACCGGCCGTCACGACCTGCCCGTCATACCGTTTCACGCCAAGGCGCTTGGAATTACTCTCACGGCCGTTTCTTGCTGATGCTGCACCTGCCATAACACAAACTCCTTCGTACCTTAGGCCTTACGCGATCGCTTTCACGGTGACGACCGTCAGCTCCTGACGGTGACCGACCGTGCGACGGTAGTTCTTCCGGCGCTTCTGCTTGAAGTTGACCACCTTCTTGCCCCGCTTGTCTCCGACGACGGTCAAGACGACCTTCGCGCCCTCGACATACGGAGTCCCAACCTTCAACTCGTTGCCGTCAGACACGGCAACCACGCTTGTCAGCTCGATGTCCTTGCCGGACTCGGCGTCCAAACGCTCGATTTCCAACGTCTCACCCGTGGTGACGCGATACTGCTTCCCACCGGTCTCTAAAACCGCATACGCTTCCATTGTTCTTTCTTCCTTCCAACTTCGATCGGGAGTCGCCCATTTTTCCAGATGTCTAAGGTTCCGGAATGAAGTGAGGGTCAACTATACAGAAAAATCGGCCGCTCGTCAATACCGCATTCCAGAAAATTTACGGGGCCACTTCGTGGCTAAGTGTTCCTGGCGGAACTAAGTGCCCTTCGGGCTAAGTGCCGGTTCGCGGCCAAGTCAACTTAGGGGAGACAGTCCCATTTAGGCCCGTAGGGCCACTTAGGCGGCGCAGCCGCCACTTATCCGCCTCTCGCTTCTCAGCTGCCATGAAGCGTACCTTCCTGGTCAAGTCAACTTAGGGGAGACAGTCCCATTTAGGCCCGTAGGGCCACTTAGGCGGCGCAGCCGCCACTTATCTCCTCAGCTTCCCCGCTTCCCCGAAGGCCGACGGCGAGTGCGCCGTCGCTACGCAGCTGGCGCGTAGCGCCACATTCCCGCGCCAGCCAGCGGGTTTTCGTGCATTCCGTGTGTTCCGAGGTTTTCAAAGTGTCCAATAGAGGAATCTAGGGGCAATTTGCATGGGTGGCATTTTGAACATTTGGGATTTGTGAACAATGATCCCCGTTTGGGTTCTCACGCAGAGCCGCTGAGGTCACAGAGTACGCAGAGAAAGTACCGAAAACCGAGGCTTTTCAATCCCCCGCACACACAGAAAACGGATTCACCCAAATGGTGAAAGTCTGCTAAATTTCAACGCGCCATGATTGGTTTTCAGATTGTCCAACAGAGGATGATGATGTGATAGGCGCACCGTCTGTTTCGTGTGTCCCGCAGCCACCAAACAAAAAAGGCGCGGGAAAATCCCGCGCCTGAAACGCAATCACTCGTATCGGCCCGACAAGCTATGGGGAAGCGGGGCCGTGCCTTCCCAAGAGGCGGGCGTCGCCCAAGGCAGTTCCGTGTCGTGCACGTTCGTCATGCATCCCGACAGGAAAAGGCCCGCCAGCACAAGGAAGAGAGACCATGCGATCTTAGAAGAAAACTTCATCGCCCGTCACCACATCGGCGCGATCCCAGTCAGAGAGGATCTGCGCGACCACGAGGTTCTTGCCCGCGACGGCCTGCGAGAGCTTCGCGTGCGTCACCAAATTGCCGGCGGCGGAGTCGCGGCCGGGACGGAGAATCTTCATCTCCAGCATCGGCAGCGGCTTCTCGCGGTTCTCGCCAAGCATCTCGACCATCGCGTCCGGAGAGAACTCGATGATGCAGAACTTGTATTCGTTGTTGGCGGAGACGATCTTGCCCTTGATGCCGGCTGTGAGCGTGCTGACGGCCGTGGCGGCGGCACCTCCGGGCTGGGAAGCGGGATCCGTCTTACCCTTCAGCCGCTCCTGCATTTCCTTCAGGGACTTCTGGGCATTGGCCAGTTCCTCCTGAACCTGCATCTTCTCTTCGTTCAGCTTCTCGACCTGATCCTTCTGGTCATCCAGTTCCTCCTGCAGGCTCTTCTTCTCCTTGGTGAGGCTGGCGACCTTGACGTTGAGGTCTTCCTTTTCCTTCGTGAGCGTGGCGACCTGCTCCTGCGTGGATTTCAGTTCCTTCTTCACATTACGCTCGTCGGCCTTCCACTTGTTGACCTCGTTGATCGCGGAGGAGAAGTTCTCACGCATCTTGGCGAGTTCCGAGCGGGTCTTGTTCAGGTTGCCCTGCTGGACCTTGGCGCGATCCACGATGCGCCCCAGCAGTTCCTGCATGGTGCCCTTGCCGCCGATCACGCGCTTGCCGTTTTCCCAAACCGGCTCGCCGTTCTCTTCGAGATAATAACGGCCCAGCGTCTCGTGAGACTCACGGGAATCGAGGTTGAAGGTCGGCAGGTTCGCCGTCTCCAGTTTCATCGAATAGTCCTCAAGCACGTTCTGCTTTTCCGGATTCGTGATCTCTCGGTCGGTGACTTCGGAGATGTCCTTGTTCACCTCAGGCGCGGCCGCGTCCTCGGCGTCCTTCTCCTCGATCGTTTTCGCGAGATTGATGATCTGTTTCTTCAGTTCATCAGTCCGATCGATCAATAGCTCCCTCTTGTCGTGAAGCTTGTTCGCGAAGAACAACGACACGCCAGAAAGAATCAGAATCACGTAAACAACAATCTGCAACACTTTACCCATACAACCACCTCAAGAGTCTGTTCCTTGAATGAATCACCTACGCTTGGTAACGTATGTGGAAACCATTAAAGCAAAAAGAACCGCTTTTGCCAAGTCAGAAATTTCTAAAAAAATCGTATTTACCTAACCTTGATTTTTCGGTACACTATGGGTATCGTTTGAACGCAAGGAAGGGAAGTTTGTTTTGGACAAACCCGTCAAGTATCATCGTATCCTCCTGAAACTGAGCGGAGAGGTGCTGGGAAACCGGAATACGGGCGAATGCATCGACCCGAACGCGCTCGCGTCGATGGCGCAGCGCGTCCGCCGGATCGCCTCGCTGGGCGTGCAGATCGGAATCGTGCTCGGCGGCGGAAACATTTTCCGCGGGTTGAAGGGCGAGTCGAAGGGCGTTCAGCGTACGACTGGCGACAACATGGGAATGCTGGCGACGATCATCAACGGACTGGCGATGCAGAACGCGCTGGAGCAACTCGGGCTGCAGACACGCCTTCAGACCGCGATCGAAATGAACCGGGTCGCCGAGCCGTTTATCCAGCGCAAGGCCGTGCGCCACCTCGAAAAGGGGCGCGTCGTGATTTTCGCCGGCGGAACCGGCAATCCGTTTTTCAGCACCGACTCTGCCGCCGCGCTGCGCGCGAGCGAGATCGGCGCGGAAGTGTTGCTCAAGGCGACCAAGGTGGACGGTATCTATACCGCCGACCCGAAGGTGGATCCCCACGCGACGCGCTACGACCGCGTCTCGTACGAGGATGCGCTGAACCAGCGGCTGAAGGTGATGGACTCAGCCGCGTTCGCGTTGTGCATGGACAACCAGATTCCCATCGTGGTGTTTGACTTTTACGATGAAGACGCCCTGGAGCGCATCGTGTGCGGCGAGACCGTCGGCACGCTGGTCTCCGGACGCTAACAAACGAAAGAAGAGGTAGGAGTATGGCTTTATCTGATGTGATGGATGATGCGGTTCTGAAGATGGAGAACTCGATCGAAGTGCTGAAGGGGCAGTTTGCGGGACTCCGCACCGGCAAGGCTTCGCCCGCGCTGGTCGATGGCGTCCAGGCGATGTACTACGGCGTCCCTACGCGCCTGCGCGACATCGCGAACATTTCCACGCCGGAACCCCGGTTGATCGTGATCGCCCCCTTCGACCCGACCGCGCTGGGAGATATCGAGAAGGCGATCCTCGCGGCCAACCTGGGTGTCACCCCGCGCAACGACGGACGCGTGATCCGTATCCCGATCCCCGAACTGAACGAAGAGCGCCGCAAGGAGATCGTCAAGGTCGCCAAGCGCCAGTCGGAAGATTCGAAGGTCGCCATCCGCAACGTCCGCCGTGAGGCGAACGACGCCGTGAAGGCGCTCCAGAAGAATAGCGAGATCACGGAAGACGAGCGGGATAGCGGACTGGAGAAGATCCAGAAGCTGACCGACGAGTATGTCGGCAAGATCGACGCCATGCTGAAGGCGAAAGAAGCCGAAGTGATGGCCGTGTAGCAGGATTGTAGCAGTATCGAAAGGTGGTAGTTGTATGGCAGATGATCCGAACACCCCCGGAAGCGTTCCTCCGAAAGTTTCCCCGATTCAGCCGGCCACGCCCGGTGCGCCCCGTCCCATTACGGTGCGCCTGAAGAAGCCGGTGATCACCCCGGCGGCGCCCGCGCCCGCAGCCGATCCCGCCACGGCGGCGACAATCGCCCCGGCGGAGGCCGCGACGGCTGCGACGATTGCGCCCGCCCCCTCGGCTGCGCCGTCGCCGATTTCGCCGATCACGCCGGCCGCCCCCGCGGCGCCTGCAGCCGGTGGCCTGCACGCGATCACGATTCCCAAGGCGAAGCCTGTCATGCCGGGCGGGATGCCGTCCGCGTCCCCGATTCGCCCGGCTGCGGCACCCGCAGCCCCGGCCTCTGCGGCGCCGTCGCCGATTGCTCCGGCCGCCGCGCCGGGCTCGCCCGCGCCGCTGAAACCGATCGCGGTCAAACCCGCCCTCTCCCAGCCGCCGGTTCCGGGATCCAACCCGCTGCCGAGCGGGCCGAAGCCGCCTTCCGAAGCGCAGGTGCAGGCCGCGAAGTCGAAGACCTCGCGTATCTCGCTCGATTCCGCGATCGGCGTCGCGCCGGTCGGGAACGAACCGGCGAAGACGATCCGCCTGAAGCGTCCGTCGGCTCTCGGTACGCCTCCCGCCCCCGCCCCTGTCGCCGACAAGTCCAAGACGGCGGCGATCCGCCAGACCTCCCGCATTCCGGATTCGGCGATTCCAAGCGCGGAAGCGACGACAACCCAGAAGAAGACGCTGAAGATCAAGCGTCCCGGTACCATGACGCCTCTGGCCTCTCCCGGTGCGGACGAGAGCGCGGAGCCGAAAGCCGATGCGAACGAGGGAGATTTCACGAACCTGAAGCCGCTCGATTTCGGCGCACCCGCGCGGAGCGGTTCTCCCGTCGCAACGGCGATCGCGCTGACGGCCGGGGCGATCGCGGTGCTGATCGTGTTGGGCCTCACCTTCTGTCTCGGTTCCCAGGCGATGGGACCGGACGCAGGGCCGAACGCGCTCGCCTCCGTCAAGGGGCCGATCCTTCCGTGGACCTCCTCGAAGTAACGCGGAACGGAACAGAAAAACAAGAAACGGATCGGGCGACAGCCCGATCCGCTTTGTTTTTTGGAACTTACCGAGAAGTTGGCTGGATTGGCGGGTAGGTGTTTGTTAGCGGGTTGGCTAGAGGTTCTAGGATTTCTAGTCATTCTAGTCAGCAAACGCTTGCTTGACTTTCCCGGTGGCTTTTCTTAAATTAGAGACGATTTTTGTGTTGGCGTGTAACTGTTTGCCTGTTGGCGTGTACTCACGATAAACGAGGCATATTCCACAGCACGGAAACGAGGAGAGAGTATGGCACTGACAGTCACCGGCATTCGCAATTACATTCAGAATTCCACGGGGGATGAACGGCTTGTGGTCGATAGCCAGGGGGGAATCGCAACCGTCAACAAGCTGCAGCGGCTCAAGAGTTTCTTCAACATCGGGGCCGCGCGTCAGCAGAACGGACTTACTCTAGATGCCATCCACAAAGCCATCGCCAACGATCCGAGGTATTTTGCGCCGGAAGTCCAGGCGAGGGCGGCGCAGCTGTTAAGCCAGATCCGGACGGACCGCGCGATCGGGATTGCGGATATCAGTTCGGTGATCGCCGCGCTCGACAACATGACAACCCCGGGACAGCAGCTGCTGAGCGCCCAGAACATGGTCACCGCCCGGCTCGCGGCGGACGGCGTACCGGACTTCGCGAGGGACTGCGAGACCGCCTATCTGAAGCTCGCCGCGAAGACCGTTTGCCCGGCTATGTCGGCGGGCGGTTATACCAACCTCGACATCACGGGCGGACTGCGCGCTTTCAACCAGCGCATGTGTACGCTCTTCGGCTCGTTCGGCGGCGATCCCGACGGCATCGCGCTGCTGGCCGCCTGCATCTCGAAAGGCAGGCTTAACGCGGCGGACAGAAGCCTGACCACCGACGCGACCAAGATCAACAGAATCCTCACCGGCATCCAGGCGAATCTCGCCGAACTCCATACGATCAAGGTGCAATACGGAAGGGATGCGAAGGACTCAGTAGTCGCCTTCCTGAAGTCCTACGGAAAGCCCATGCCGCCGACGGCGAACGACCCTGCGCCGCTGACGCGGATCGCCGAGGCGCGCCGCAATCTGGTGGTGCCGCCGGAACTCTCCGCACTGAGTGCCGACTCTTCGGCATCCGACATCCATGCCGCGGTCATGTCTCTGTGCAGGTCCGTGGCAAGCGTGAGGACGGGGATCGTCGTCGATATCGAAGACGAGAGCGAAGTCCCGAAGTTCTTCGCGAGCTGTGCGCTGGAGGGAATGACCCCGGCGCAGAAACGGGGACTTCTCGAGGCGCTGGAGTCAGAGGGCGGTCGGCATCTCCAGAGCCTGTACGAGCTGAACATGTCTTCGGATCAGACGGCGCATCTGGCGGACACGATCCTGCACGAGATGGTGCCGCAGATTCGCACCTCCCTCGGACTGCCCGACGCGCAAAGGCCCATCGTGCTGCCAATGGACGTGGATGTGACGAAACTTTCACCCGGCATCCTCGCGCGCTTCAATCCTTATCCGGTGCCGACGTCCATGATCACGGGGAATGCCGCAGGTCCCGTCAAGGCCCTTCTGGACCGGATTGAGAAGAGCGGCACCTCGCAAGCGCAGTTCGATGCGTTGCAGCAGAACTGCCACGCCATGTTCGTGACCAACATCACTTCACAGATCGCGGACAGCCTCTTTGCCGTGACGCGCGACGAGGACGGCCGGATCCTTTCGCGCACCTTCGACCCGAACCAGGATGGAACCCAGTTCGACCGCGATCTCGTGCGCGGATACCATATCTTCCTGCCGGGCAACGACCTGATTCCGGACGACATCCATGTTGCGCGCGACAAGTTCGTGCAGTTCATCACCGATAACCCACAGGCGACATTTGCCACGGCGGATGACGCGACCAAGGTGAAGGCACACATCCTGATGACATGCTTGAACCAGTCCGTTTCCGGTATCGCGATGACCGCTCTCGGCGAATACCTCAACGACAACCCGGCGGAGTCCTACTCGAAAATCTCGATGGTATCGAACACGGAGCTTCCCCGTAACGAAGCCTTCCACCTTTCCAAGGATCCGAACGGAGACATCGTGCTCCATGCCCGTTCGCGCCGCCCCGTCAAGGCACTGACCATCGTCGGGGACAGCCAGCTCTATATGCTGGGGAGGGAAAGCTATGACGAATATGAGGTGGAAATCAAGTTCCCCGCCGACAATCTCGACATGCTGGCCCATGCCGACTGGCAAACTTACAACCACGCCCCCGTCGATACCGCCGAACACGATTACAGCCGGATGGATCGCCATCTGCAGTCCGCAGCCGCCGTCCCCGATGCGTTCAAGTTCACCGGCACGGTTTCGATGGCCGCGCACCTGCACCACGTGGAAGCGTGATACGCTTGGGTCCCGCACAACCGCAGGGCGCCGCGATGACGATCCGCGGTACGCAACGGAAAAGAACAGAAAGGATGGAACATGACAACATACGAAAAACTCATTGCGGAACTGGGGGAAGGACTCGGTATCGATCTTTCGCCCGACAGCGCGGGATTCGCGGAAATCGTTGCGGAGGATCGGGTCTTGACGATGCGAGCCGATGAGACAGGGGAGAACGAGATCATGGCCTTTACGGCCATCGCCACCGCACCCGAAGAAGGGTTCTCTGCCGAAATGTTGAAGCGCGCGTTAGCGGCCAACCTCTTCGGACGCGAGGTGGTGGGACATCATCTCGGAATCTTCGCGGACTCGCTGATCCTTTCGGCAACGTTCCCGCTTGCCAACCTGACGTCCGAGGAATTCGCCGAACGGTTGCTCCTACTTGCGCGAGTCGCGGGACGGCTCGCCGAATCGCTCGGTACCCCAACACCCACTTCTGAATCCGATACATTCGCATTGTCACTCGGCGGAGATATTCTCCAAGTGTAAACCTAAACTTCGGAGCTATCAGTTCCAAGTAAGGTGGTTGGAGGCGCTACGCGCCAGCTGAGAAGAAAGTGGGGGACGCGCCCCGTCGCGTCCGCAATGAAAGGCGCGAAGGCACCGCCTTTCTTTTTTCCTCACGCGGAGGCGCGGAGGACGCAGAGGTTTTGCCACCGAGGTTACGTGCCACTCCTCACCTAACGCCGTTCCGCAGCCAAACCAACTGGGGGCGCCAGCCGCCACTTATCCGCTTTTCCGCTTTTCAGCTGGCGCGAAGCGCGCCCCGCTTTTCCGCTTTTCAGCTGGCGCGAAGCGCGCCCCGCTTTTCAGCCTTTCAGCTGGCGCGAAGCGCGCCCCGCTTTTCAGCCTTTCAGCCGACGCGAAGCGCGCCCCGCCGGGCGACAATCGACAGCCGACGGCTGACAACCGACTGTCGCGCCCCGCTTACTCGACGTACACAGCCGCGCTGCCCTTCCCCTTCAGGACGGCGGTGCCGTAGCCGACGCCGCCGGTGACCGCGCCGAAGACGCTGAACTTGCTTTTCACGAGCTTGCCGCCCTTCACGGCGTACACGACGAACGAGCCTTTGAACAGCCCCGTCTTCGCCGTGTAGGTCAGCTTCAGTCCCGAGACGTTCGTTCCCGTGACCGTCACCGCGCCCCCCTTGTACGCGACTTTCGCCGCCTTGCCCGCGTCCCATTTCGTTCCGCTTACCTTCAACGGAATGTCGAACGGCGTCTGCGCGATCGCGCCGGGCACGAAACCGAGCAGTTTCACATCGTCCAGTTCCGCCGTCCGTGCCCCGGCCGTAACATTGCTCTTCGCGCCGAGAGCCGCCACCTCCCACGCCATCGTGAAGGCGGGCTTCACCGTGTTCCGCCACGGCATGAGCGCGGTCACGTCAACCAGTTGCCGCGTGTTCTTGTCGAACCAAGCGACAAAACCGAACCTGCTCTTCTTCGAGTAGATGACGGGGACGCAGCAGTAGGCGTCGCCCACCGTCATCACGCCGGAGGCCGTCACCTTCGTGCCGTCCGCCAGCACGCCCGACACCTTCGCCTTGCCCTTCGCCGCCAGCGTGACCGCCAGCGTCGAGCAGCCGCCCTGCGCGTAGACATCCGGATTCTCCGGCACAAGCGCGACCACATAGGACTTGCCGCTGAACTTCGACAGCACGGAGAGTGCGGCGGCGTCCTTCGCCTTCGCCGCGTCCGCGCCACCCTCCAGCGCCCCGACCTTCGCGACCGTCCCGCCGACCGCGTTCGCGCCGAGCGTCAGCCCCGCGAGACCGCCGCTTCCATCGCCAGTCGCGAGGTTCACGGTGCCGGTAATCTTCGTCTTCTTGCCCGTGGCGAGCGCGGTGAACGTCAGCGTCGCGGCGGAGGAAGTCTTGCCCTTCGCGGGCTTCTTCACCGCCAGCACGAACGTCCCGGAAATCAGACCGTCACCGTCCAGCGCGTACCCGTTGTAGGTGCATCCCTTGTACGCGGACGACAGCCCGCCGAACGCCGGAGAACCATGCAACGCATACGTGATAGATCCTTCCGCGACCCAATGCGCGTAATACGTCACGTCTGCCGTGACGGCAGTGGATTCCGATACCTTCGATCCGCCGTTCGCGGCAGTGAACCAGCCGAGGAACGTCCAGCAGTCGCGCGTCGGCACGGGCAGCGAGCCGATCACCGAATCTTTCGCCACGCTACGGGTCGTACCGCCCGTACCGCCGTTCGCGTGGAACGTCACCGTGTAGGACTCCGCGATGTCGTTCCCTGCCTTCTGCCTGACTTGGATGGGGCTTGTAAAGCCGTCGTATTCGATTGTCACGACGCTCTCCCGCGCCGCCCCCGTGTCGTTTTCATCAACATAAATGACACAATGCCGGTTGTCAGCAGATCTCGTCGCCCAAATCCATTCGTCGCTTTCCTTGAGGTTTACCAGGAAGTAGGCGGGGGATTCCACTGCGGAACCGGCTTCCGTCTCCTTGTAGATCGTGACGGTAACACTGCGTTCGCCCTCGTCCTTGTCGAAAACGACCTCGTTTTCGCCGATTTCCGCCCTATAGGTGTAATTGGCCGTCACCTCGATCGGGCCGGAGTTTATGTCCCCAGTCCTGATTTCATACGTGTACGTCGCTCCCGGCGTGACATCGTAATCGGTGAACCAGTTCCATCCGTCGATGCTTGATTCGACCGTGGCAATGGCGCCCCAGTCTTCGTCTGCGGACTGTCTCCGGTAAACCGTGCATTCGACACCGCCCGTAGGGTTGTCCACGTAATAATCGGCGTAGTTATTTCCGCCATACGTCCATGTCCTCGTCTGCACCGTGAACAGCATCGTGCATCCCGGATATTGCGCGTAGCCGCTGCCGGGGTCGATATCCGGGCCGTATGGTCCACCCCAATTGATATATGTCGCCGTCCCGTCATCGCCAGGCTCGATGTCCGGTCCCGAAGATACCACCGTGAACGTGATGGAGGCCGTGTTGTTCGCGTAGTCCGTCTCGGCAAGGGCGTTGTCGGCGTTGAGCTGGAGCGTCAGCGTGTAGTCGCCCGGCGCCAGGTTCTGAAGCAGTTCGGGGGAGGCGTTGGTCTTCCAGCCGAAACTGTATGTCGCGTGTGCTTCCCACTTGTGCCCATACTCGAACGTGCCCGACTTCGCGCCGCTCAGCGTGAAGCGGTTCGTCACGTCGAACGCCTCGCCGCGCCAATACTCGTCAAAGGCGTATGTGAGGAAGACCGGATCGCCCTCGCGGATCGTCGAAGCCGAAACCGGAACCGTCTTTCCATGCACATAGCGGTTGGTCGTCAGCATCAGCGGCGCAGGCCAGTTGTAATCCGTATAGTTCACACGGGCAACTGGTGTATAAAGGTAGAAGTCGTACGGATTGCCCGCGCCTTCCGGCGGCGGCGCGTAAGTGATCCGCGCTCCTCCCCACGTGCCGCTTTCAGGGAGTCCGCCGACCTCGGCGACACCCGTCCACCCCGTCGATCCGGAGGCTGCATAGACCGTCACCGCATCCCGGTCGAACGCGAACGGCATGTACCCCGGCGCGGAAGTCATCGTCGCGCCGCGGAAATCGACATAGTGAAGCGCGTTGCAGTTACCGAACGCATAACGCCCGATGGAATTGACGTTCCCCTCGACGACTACCGTCTTCAACGACGCACATCCGAAGAATGCATGGTTGCCGATGTCCGTGATGTTCGCGGGAAGTACAAGATCGGTCAACGCGGAGCAGTTGAGGAACGCGATGTTGCCGATCGTCTTGATGCCCGCACCCCAGTTGACCGTCTTCAGCGACGCGCAGTTGTAGAACAGACCGTCGCCGCAGTAACTGATCGTGGAACTGCCGTTGCTGTCACCATACCTTCCGCTGTTGGCCGCAGGTGACGTCCCGCCGTAAACCATGCCGGTCAGCGTCTTCACCGTGTCGCCGAACGTCACCGTCTCCAGCTTCGAGCACCCCGAAAACACCCCTTGTTCAAGTTCCGTCTCCAGTTCGTCCCTGTTCGCCGGGATCGTAACCTCCGTCAGAGCCTTGCTGCAGCCCGCGAAACAGCGGTAGCGCAGGTACTGGATCGTGTCCGGCAGCGTGAAGTTCTGCAGGTTTACGCAGTCCTGGAACGCCTGAACCCCGATCTCGTTCACCTTCAACCCGAACGTCACCCTCGTCAGGTTCGGCAGCGCGCGGAACGCCATCCGCCCGACCGTCGTCACCCCGTTCCCGATCTTCACGTTCGTCAGGCCGGAACAGCCGAGGAACGCGTGGTAGCCGATGCTCGTCACCGTGTCGGGTATCTCCACCGACTCCAGCGCGGAGCAGTTGAGGAACGCGACGTTGCCGACGGTCTTGATCCCCGCACCCCAGTTGACCGTCTTCAGCGACGCGCAGTTGTAGAACAGACCGTCGCCGCAGTAACTGAGCGTGGCGCTGCCGTTGCTGTCACCATACCTTCCGCTGTTGGCCGCAGGTGACGTCCCGCCGTAAACCATGCCGGTCAGCGTCTTCACCGTGTCGCCGAACGTCACCGTCTCCAGCTTCGAGCACCCCGAAAACACGCCCTCGCCGAGTTCCGTCTCCAGCTCGTCCCTGTTCGCCGGGATCGTCACCTCCGTCAGAGCCTTGCTGCAGCCCGCGAAGCAGCGGTAGCGCAGGTACTGGATCGTGTCCGGCAGCGTGAAGTTCTGGAGGTTCACGCAGTCCTGGAACGCCTGAACCCCGATCTCGTTCACCTTGGAGCCGAACGTCACCTTCGTGAGGTTGGGCAGGGCACGGAACGCCATGCGCCCGATTTCTGTCACGCCGTTGCCGATCTTCACGTTCGTGAGGCTGGAGCAACCGAGGAACGCGTGGTAGCCGATTGTCGTCACCGTGTCTGGAATCGTCACCGACTCCAGCGCGGAGCAGTTGAGGAACGCGATGTTCCCAATCGTCTTGATGTTCGCGCCCCAGTTGACCGTCTTCAGCGACGTGCAGTTGTAGAACAGGCCGTTGTCGCAGTATCTGAGCGTGGCGCTGTTGCTGCTGTCACCATACCTTCCGCTGTTGGCCGCAGGTGATGTCCCGCCGTAAACCATGCCAATCAACTCTGTCAAGCCGTCACTCAATGTAACAGACTCCATCGCTGAACATCCCGAAAAGGCACCTAGCCCCAGAAATGTGACCGAATTCGGCATCACGAATGCCGCCAGATTGCCGCACCCTTTGAACGCCGTCGCGCCAATGGAGGTCAACCCTTCACCGAGGATCGTCACAGACTTGAGATTACCGCACCCGGCGAATGCGCCGGCGGGAATCGCCGTCACTGTCTCCGGAATCGTCACACGTACGGCGCGCGTCTTTCCCGCGAACACGTCAGCATTGAACGCCGTCACGGGATTGCCACCCAGGGTGTCGGGAATCGTGAGGTTCGTCGTCTCAAACGAGACTGCCGTGACCTTCCCGCCGCTATACGTCCACTCGTTTCCGGACTCATCTGTCCACGTATCAGCCCATGCGCCAAACGGCGCGAGAGTTGCCGCGCAGAACGCGAGGCCCGCGATTGCCACCTTGATCATTCGTTTCCTGTTCATGTCTGTTCCCCCTTTCTGTCCTTTACCGTGTGACGCTTGTATCTTCTGCCGACCGGGCAGCTTCCTGATTCTTGACAATCCGCAAAAGCAGACCGATGATCTCGCCGAACGAGCTGAAGAACCCGCCGAGGAGAAATCCCGACAAGGCGGAGCAGATCCAGCCTTTGAACGATCCCTCGTCACGGAACGGATTATCGCTCCCGGCAGCCGCAATGAGCTTAAAGAAACCGATTTCAAGCACCCCCATAATCATGATGATGAATCCCAGTACGCGCATGATCCACATGGTTTCGACCGCTGCGCCGAATCCGTCCTTTCTGCGTTTCAGCGTTTCCAGTACTTTCTCCTTCACTTCGTTCATGCCAATTCCCTTTTTGTTTTCCTCTGTCATGGTGAACTCCTTTCTTTCCCTTGGTTTCAGGTGGCGAACCCTCCATCATTTCCCGCCTGCCCAGTGCGGCGGGATGCCGTATCACCTACCGAGCCGTGTCCACTTTTCCGTGCGGCGTCAGGTAGGCGGCAATCGATTTTTCAGACTCCACGGGACCGCCGTAGATCTTCCGCAGCGTCAACCCGCCAGCCGTGATAAACCGCGAGACGCCGTTTTTGTACACCACCACGGCCCCGGTCTTGCGTAGGGGCGGCACGTCGAGAAGCGGGATCACCGCATCGGCATCCGTTTTCCCGTCCCACTGGCGGCGAAGCTTCGAGCAGTCCAAGTTGGCAGAGACGATGACCGGGATGCCGTCGGCACATTCGTCCGTTATATCCGTCCCAATGCTCCACAGCGTCTGTTCCGGTTTCGGCTTGTTGTCTGCGGGGATAGCGCCACTGAAAACGGTCTCCGGCTTCAGTCTGAGCGCCCACGGTTTCCAGTCCTCCTTCTTCCCATAGTTTTCCATGTCCAGCAGTTCGGTAAGGTACGACGTGGAAGTGGAGAAACGTTTATCAGCGATGTCCTTACCGCCGTCTGCAGTCCCTTTCGTACGCGGCCAGATCTCGCCGTACCCGTTCACCTCGCGGTCGATGTTCGCGGACGTGATCGAGACATAAAGGTCTCTCCCCTGGTTCACATTCTCCTTGTGCTTCTTCTCGATCTCGCTCCTCACGAAAGGAACGCTGAGGGAGAACAGTTGCCTCAGTGTCGATTCCAGTTTTCCCATCTCCCGGTCGCGGTCTTCGGGATCGGCGTTGCAGTAGGTAACGAATGCACTCATCGCCACCATGTCGGTCAGCTCGCCGGTCGGATCCAGCTCCTGCCCATAGTACTCCTTGCCCAACCCCCTGGTTATCTTGAGGAATGCGGGGAAAATCGCCTTGTCCCTCTTGACCTTCTCCGCGAGATGATCGGCGCGGCGGATTTCATCTTCGGATTTGTTCATGAACGCCACCACCGTCTCCGGGGCGACGCCCGCGTCGCAGACAACGTCGCGCAGGGTCAGAATCCCAGCATACAGGTCGTGAAATTCCTTCGTAACCTTGCCTGATTTCACGGTGGCGTCGATTCCCCCCGCCTTGTCGATTTCTTTTTGAAACCTGCCCGACGTGTCGAGTGCCACCACCGCTTTCACCAGGGTGGCGTTGTCCATCCCCGCATAATCGCGGCTTGCCTTCCCTCCGTCCTTTCCGCATCCCGCACACAGCAGCGAGACTGTAACGAACCCGGCGAACGCGACACGGCCGCATTCCGCCAC
>JAFSTA010000286.1 GCA_017450695.1 Kiritimatiellia bacterium
CATCGAGAAGTACCAACCGAACGCACTTCTCTTCCAAGGACCTCCCGAAGCGAAGAACCTGATACGCTGGGTTGGCAATGAACGCGGTGTGGCACCGTATCCCTGCTGGGCCACGGGAATCGACGGCACGGCGGACGACGGTACGAAGGAGATGCAGTACAACGGCAATCCCGACGGCGGAAGGTGGATTCCCGGCGAGTGCGATGTCCCGCTTGGGCGCAACAGGTGGTTCTGCTACAATAGGGGATCGAACTGGACGATGGACTACCTCATGAACATGTACGACCGTTCCGTGGGGCGCAACTGCAACCTCCTCCTCAACGCCGCGCCGCAGCCTGACGGTCTCATCCTCGAGAGCGAGATGAAGACCTACGCGGAGTTCGGTCGGCGCATCAAGGGGCGTTACGCAAACAGACTCGCGGCCGCCGAAGGAGAAGGCGACCGCCTCGAACTCGCGATTCCGAAGGATTCCGGCCCGGTGAACCAGGTGATCCTCGCAGAGCGCATCGAGCAGGGCGAGCGTATCCGCAAGTTTGACCTAGAGGCGCTTGTCGGCACGGAGTGGAAGAAACTCTATTCTGGCACGTGCGTCGGGCACAAGCACATCGTCCGCTTCGAGAAGGTCGCCGCCTCGCGCCTGCGACTCTCCGTCGCGGTCTCCGCCGCGAAGCCGCTCATCCGCGATTTCTCCGCATACTGCAACTGAAGCTTGTTTCGCGCCCATTTCCGGGCATTTCGGTCAGCAGAGCATCATCGACCGCAGAGCGCGCTGTAGGGTGTTTTTTGACGTGAGACTTGAGACGCGAGACGAGAGGGTGAGACGCGAGACGTGAGACGGGCCGATTACATTTTTTCAAATTTCCTAATTGACAAAACTGACGGGGGGGGGGGGTAAAATAGTGTTGGTTTCAGTTTTAATCGTCAAAAGGACAAAACAAAAATGAACGCTAGAAAACTGATGGCAGTTACGGCAATCTGCGTAGCGGCGGCGTCCTCGACGTCGTGGGCGGATAAAACCATATCCGAAAACACCACGCTGACGGAAGACACCGACTGGCGCGACCAAGGGGTCGTGACGATCGCCGAAGGCGCGACACTTGACCTCAACGGCTATACACTGCGCGTCTCCGCGCTCGCCGGAACGGGAGGTATCGTTGAGTCGCAGCAGTACGAATTTCTCGAATACATAGAAGCGAACGGTCAACAGGGCATCGTGACGGATCTTGTGCCCAACGCCGACACGAAGGTCGATGTCGTGTTCACGCCTATGGATACGAGTACGGGTACGCTCTTCGGCACAAAATGGGGTGCTTCTGGTTTTCTCGCGTTTGCAACAAGCGGTACGTGGTATGGTCTGTTCAACACACAAAACGGGACGATTAGTGCGGGGACGCGCTATCGCTTCATCGTGGATTCCGGTACCGCGACTCTCCAAAACGATGAAACCGGCCAGAATGTCAGTTCCAAGTCAGGCGTGAATATGTCCGGCAGCAACCTACCGCTCGCGATTTGCTGTTGCGGCATTGGCAACAATACCGGCAGG
>JAFSTA010000287.1 GCA_017450695.1 Kiritimatiellia bacterium
CGATACCGAACGCGGAGATTCAACCTCACGCAAAGTCCGCTACGTTCGCAAAGGGGGAATACCCCCAGCTTCCCTCGTTTGGTTTCTCACGCAGAGCCGCCGCGGGCGCAGAGTACGCGGAGATCAGTCCGGGAACAGAGTTTTCAAATGAAGAAGCGGGATTATTGAGCCGAACGGAAGGAGATGATCCTTCACCCAACAGGTGAATCGAACCTCGTTCGGAAAACTGCCGGAAATCCACAAAATCTCCGCGCCTCCGCGAGAGATCAAAATCACAGACAGATAAAATGAACAAGGGAATAACCGGCAACTTTGCGGACTTTGCGAACTTTGCGTGAGACCATGACATGAAAACTTTTGGGTTTAAACACGGCAGACCTTTGTTGAATTATACAGATGCGCCCGTTCACTTTCACACTTTCAAATCAAACTTGCGAACGGAAGAGAGATTTGATTTAATGGTCTTTTGATTTGGAGGAAATCTGATGAGCACGAGTTATGAGATGGTCGGAACGGTGAAGAAAGTCATGGATGTCATGACCTTTCCGAGCGGGTTCTCGAAGCGCGAGTTTGTGATCGAGATTCAGGACGGGAACTATCCGTCCGTGGTCAGCTTCAACTGTCTGAAGGACAACACCAAGTTGCTGGATCCCGTACAGGTCGGCGACAACGTGAAGGTCACGTTCGCGATCCGCGGCCGCGAATACAACGGGCGTTATTTCAACGACCTCGTCTGCTTCCGGCTGGCGAAGGTGGAGGCGGACGGCACGTCCGTCGAGTACGACCAGGTGGAGCGGTCGCGTCCGCAGCAGCCATCCGCCTCGGCGGCAGCGAATCCGCCGGCGGCCGAACCGGTGGATGACGACGACATCCCGTTCTGATCGCGCACATGGCGGACGGTGACAAAACGCTCCGCGAGCTGGTCGAACTCGGTTCGCGGTATCTGGACGGGAAAGGGATTCCCGAGAGCCGCAACATCCTCGAACTGCTTGCGGCGCGTTTGTTTTCGTGCGGGAAATTGGAACTCTACCGCGTGTGGGAGACGGTTCCCGACGTGCGGATTGTCGATGCCCTGCGGCGCGGCATGACGCGTGTCGCGAAGGGTGAGCCGGTCCAGTATGTGCTGGGGCAATGGGATTTCCGCAAGCTGACGCTGAAGGTTGATCGGCGCTGCCTGATCCCTCGTCCGGAGACGGAACAACTGGTCGATCTGGTACTGCAATCCCCGCAGGCGAAAGCGCCGGGCAAGCCGCTGGTGGTCGATGCGGGAAGCGGATCCGGATGCATCATCTTGAGCCTGGCGAAGGAGATGCGCGACGGCGTGTTCGTCGGCGTGGACATCAGCGCGGACGCGATCGCGATTGCCCGCGAGAATGCGCAGCGCACGGGGTTGCAGGATCGGGTGATCTTCGCCGAGTCCGACGGTTGCGGAGAGTTCGACCCCGCCAGCGTGGATATCCTCGTCTCCAATCCGCCCTACATTCCGTCGCGCACAGTGGATCAGTTGGATCCGTGGATCCGCGACCAGGAACCGCGTCTGGCGCTGGATGGCGGCGAGGACGGGCTGGACTGTTACCGCGCGTTCATCAACGATGCCGTGATGGTGCTGAAGCCGGGAGGCGGACTGTTTTTCGAGATCGGCGACGAACAGGGCGGATCCGTCCGCTCGCTGCTGGAGGACTTCGGATTCGCCCATGTCCAAATCCTGCCCGACTACGCGGGAAAGGATCGTTTCGCGCTGGCGGAACAGGTTGTGTGAGGATAGGTAGCAGGGGGGTAGATGGTAGCTAATGGCTGGTAGCTTTTCGGATTCTAGGTTCCTAGGATTCTAGAAGTCTAGGTTTGCCCTGCCGCCTATTCTCTACGGTTGTGCGGGCTACCCGCCACTAGCCACCCGCCACCAGCTACAAGCAAGACGCTGACACCTAACAGAAAAGGAGAGACCATGTATTTTGTTGGACCACATGTTTCGATTGCCGGGGGACTGGAAAACGCACCTGTGAACGCGAAGGCGGTCGGGGCGACGGGATTCGGGATGTTTGTAAAAAACCAGCGTCAGTGGAAAGCCTCGCTCCCGAAGAAGGGAGACGTGGAGAACTTCCGCAAGGCGATGGCGGAGAACGGGTACGAGCCGCGTCAGGTGTTGCCGCACGCCGGATACCTGATCAACCTCGCCAATCCGGACGACGCGAAGCAACAGCAGTCGCTGGACTCGCTGGTCTGCGAACTGAAAATCTGCGAGACGCTGGGGCTGACGATGCTGAACCTGCACCCGGGCAGTTCGCTCAAGCTGATTCCGCCGGAGGCGGCATGTGACCGCGTGGCGGACGCGCTGAACCGTGCGCTCGCGGAGACGTCGGGCGTGGCGGTCGTGCTGGAGGACACGGCGGGAGCGGGCGGATGTCTCGGCTCGAAGTTCGAGGAGCTGGCCCGGATCATCCAAGGCGTCGATGACAAGAAGCGCGTGGGCGTCTGCATCGACACAATGCATACCTTCGGCGCGGGATTCGACCTGCGCACGAAAAAGGATTTCCTCCAGATGATGGAGGAATTCGATCGCGCAGTCGGAATCGGTTACCTGCGCGGGATGCACCTGAACGACTCGATGGTGGAGCTGGGTTCGCACCGCGACCGGCACGAGTCGATCGGTTGCGGTCTGATCGGCATCGAGCTGTTCCAAACCATCCTGCGCGACAAGCGGTTCGAAGAAATGCCGCTCGTGCTGGAAACACCACATCCGGAGAACTGGCCGGACGAAGTCAGGATGTTGCTGGAGGCCGCCGCGCGATAGTTCCGGGGTTTGGACGAAGAGGAGACCGGGTTTTTCTGATTGCCCCCCTCTTTACCGCACTTGACCAGACAGGGGCATACGGGCGGCGTAGCCGGTTGATACAGGACGGAGGATGGGATGATTGGGCGGATTCACATGGTTGCCTGGTTCGCGGCGTGTGCCGCGTTCACCGTTTTCGCGGAAACCGATTTCATCGAGGGACAACGTCTCTCTTTTTGGCACGGAGGGGAGTTCCCGGGCGCGACGGGAAGCGTGTCGCGGACAGACGGGGTTTTAGAGTTGCGGTATGATTTCTCCAACGGCGGACACTATGTCGCCGCCAACCTCCACTTGTCGGATCCCGTCTCTGACGCGGAGTCGTTGGAGATGGAGGTGTCGTTCGACGAAAGCACCCGCATCACCCTGCGGTTGACGGACTCTTCCGGACAGACCTTTCAACGTGGCTTTTTTCACGATTCGCCGGAAGATTGGGAACGGTTGACCTGCTCCATCTCTCCCCAGACTTGGGGCGGTCACTGGGGCGGCGCGAACGACGGCGTGATGCACCGCCCCTTCCGTCAACTTTCAATCCTTGCGGAGAACTTGACACAGGACGGGCCGGGCGGGGCATCCGGGACATTACGCGTACGCAACATTCGCTTCAGCAAGACACCCTGCGCGACCGAAATCTTTTCCTGCCGCTTCGATCCCGTCGGCTATACCAACCTGTTCCACACGGCGCAACGTTCCTGCGCCGAATTGCGTGTCCTTGTACCGCAACTCGAAACACGCGGAATCGGCGCGAAAAGTCGCGCGACGCTGAGCGTGATGGAAACCTTCTTCCCTTGGATTCAGGAGGATGTCGCTCGCGGGTTCACCAACCGCGCGGCCCGCGAGATACGGGAACTCGCGTCGATCGGAACCAACGGCATCGCCCGCGCCAAACGCATTCTCGCGGGTACGGAGAAGGATTTTCCCGTACCGCGTTACCGGACAAGCCCGATCGAGATTTCCCATGCGCAGACAATCGCGGACCGCGTGTGGCCGGACGGGCGTACGGATCGCGGCCCCGTCTTTCTGACAGGCTTCGGGCATTTCGGGAGCGTCCGCCGAGATCTGGCGAAGCTGCCGCCTCTGGGCTGCAACATCCTGCAGATGGAAATCGGGCCGAACAGTTTCCTTCCGAACGAATCGACGGTGGTGACGAACGCCATCCGTTCGTTCACCGAGGCCGCCGCCCGTGCGCAAAAAGAGAATGTGGGGATTGCCCTGCTGCTCAGCCCGCACTACTTCCCGAACTGGGCGTTGCGGAAATGGCCGTACCTGGCAGACTGCGCGGACCGCCACGGTTTTCTCAAATACTGCGTGTATGACCCGAACGCAAAGGGCGTGATCGAACGCTTTCTGCGCGCCATCATCCCGCTCGTGCGCGGAAACCCCGCCCTGCATTCCATCTGCCTCAGCAACGAGCCGGAGACCCACACCTACGGCGCGTGCCGCGTCCTGCGGGAGAGATGGCCGAAATGGCTGGCGGCGCGTCACCGCACCATCGAGGCGTTCAACGCAAAGGCGAAAGGCAAATACTCCGCCTTCGAGGGAGTTCCGATGCCCGCCAGCTGTAGCGGGAACGAAACTTCGTTCGAGCTGATGGAGTTCGTGCGGTTCAACCGGGAACAGTTCGCCGCCTGGCACCGCTGGATGGCGGATGTGATTCACGAGATCGCCCCGGAAATCCCCGTCAACTCCAAGATTATGATCACCACATATCTCTCGGGGGCCAACGCGACTTTCTACAGCGTCGATCCGGAAGCCTTCTCCGCGCTCAGCCAATACAGCGGGAATGACGCCTACGACTTCTACCTGCCAACCGGATTCCGCTGGAGTCACGACTGGTGGCGGACGGAGGCAGGGTACGATTTCCAGCGCACGGTCTCCGACATCCCGATCTTCAACACCGAAAACCACATCCAGCCGGATCGCTCCAAAGGTTATCTGCCCGGTTCGCACACCTACACCGTCCTTTGGCAGAATGCCCTGCACGGACAGGCCGCCACCACCCTCTGGTGCTGGGAACGCGCCTACGACGACGGCAAGAGCGACTTCAACGGACTGATGCCGGAGCGTCCCGAAGCGATGGAGTCGTGGGCGCACTGCGCGTTGGATCTCGCCCGTCTGGCGGAAGACTTCGCGCCGTTGCAGAACCTGCCGTCCTCCATCCTGATCTGGCTCTCCACGGATGCGGTCTTGTCGGAAGGAACGGCGTCGTTCGGACGCTGCTACCGCGCCGCGACCTTCCTCGGTCAACCGCTGGGCGTTGTGTCGGACGTGATGCTCGAACGGTTCGGAAAGGGCGGCAACGCCCCGCGCCCGTTCGATTCCGCACGAGTCATCCTCGTGCCCGGGGCGACCGCGATCTCGACGGAAGTTCGCGCGGGGCTGGAGCGCTTCCGTTCGGAGGGTGGAACCGTTCTCTCCGTGGATGCTTCGCGTGAACGCGCACTCTTCGAGAAGCTGGCGGCGGAAGCTGCCGCATGGAAACTGCCCGACTATCCGCGTGTGCGCCTACCGCAATCGGACAAGCCTGTCTTCGGCGTGGAAACACGAGGATACCGGAAAGACGGCGCGGCTTATCTTTCGCTCTGCAACCATACCCGAACGTCGATGCCGATACGGCTGGAACGGGCAGGAGTCAATCTCGTCACGGGAGAGAACGTCCCCGTGTCCTTCCAGCTGCCGCCTCTCGCCCCGACCCTCGTCCGCCTCCCGTAAGGGCGCTACGCGCCGGCTGAGAAGCCGGTGGGTGTAGCTGGTTCGGTGGTTACGTGGTTCGGCAATCGATTGCGGTCGATTGCATTCGATAGCTATCGATTATTCCCTACTGCCTTCTTCTTGGTTTCCCCATCCGACACCAACCGCAATCCTTCTTGCACCGCCAATCGGAATATGCTACGCTACCCGTTGTTCGCAAGAGGGTTTTCCGTCCGCATGAAGGTTACGCAACGGGTGTTGCACGGGAAATTGCAGACGGGGATGGCAACTCCTGAAAGCTGTCGAGTTCAGGCGCTGCCCTCGGAAGAATGCCGTCCGCGTTTGTCAAAAAGCGACTCGCGACGAACAACCAACCGAAAGGATGATTCCATGAACGATTGCCTACTGTCCAAATGGATGTTTCACGCAAGCCCCACCCTGTTGACGATTGCCTCCTGCATGGCGGCCTTGGCCACGTACGCGCAGCAACCGGGGAATCTGGAGAACGGATCGTTCGAGAAGAACGACGGGAAGCGGTGCGAGCGCTGGCGCGCACATGGCACGCCGTATGCGCTCGATTCCTCCGTGAAGCACGACGGATCCGTTTCCATCCGATGCGAGTCCAGAGCGGACAAAGGGTGTTCCGGGGTCATGCAGGAGCTGGTGTATGAAAAGCCCGACATGCGCCCGATCTTCTTCAGCGGCTGGAGCAAATCCGATTCCGTCTCCGCGAGCGAATACTGCATCTATCTCGACATCTGGTACGAGGGCGGCGGGAACGCCTGGGGTATCTGCGCACACTGGAATCAGGGAACGCACGACTGGCAGAAGGTCTCATCGTTTTTCCAGCCGAAGAAGCCGGTCTCGAAAATCCAGGCGTTTTACTTCCTTCGCAGCGGCACGGGGACGGTCTGGTTCGACGACCTCCAGCTGGAGCGGCGTGAGGCAACCGCCGCCATCGCGCAATTCTCGACGCAGACGATGCGCCCCTTCAGCCGCGAGAAGAAACTGCGGATCTCGTTCGAGAAAAAGGTGGACTGGTCGCTCTCCTGCAGTCAGGACGGCAAGGAATGGAAGCGTTCGGGAAAGGGCGCGAGCCTGACCGAACCAATCGACGACGCGTTCCGTTCCGTTACGGTGACGATGAAGGACGGAGCGGTGGAAAAGACGGAGACCGTCGAGCTGCCGACTTTGAACCTGCCGAAGAACACGGTTCCCAGCGGCGAGTCCGTCGTCTGGACGGAGGACTCGATGACCTTCGTGACGCCTCTGACCTTCCCGACGGAGGAACAGAAGCGGGCGAAGGAAATCCGTCTGGAGCTGGCGCGTCGCGAACGAGAGTCCGCGCAAATCCTCATCTCCACCGCAGACGATGTGGAGTGGCACGACGGAAGCGTGACGCTTCCCGAACTTCGGATGGCGGATGGAACGCCCTTTGCCGGTACCCTGACCTGGGAACGCGAAGGCTATCTGGCGCGAGATCCCGGTTATCGCAAACACCCCTGCGCGAAGGACGATGTCGAAACCTGGTTTCCCGACCCGCTCCTGCCCGCCGGCCGCTTTCGCGTTCCGTGCGGCGCGACGCAGGGAATCTGGCTGACCTTCCACGCGGCGGATCAGGCCAAGCCGGGCGTGTACAAGGGCGACGCGATGGTGCTGGAAAACGGGCGCGGCGTCGCGCTGATTCCCCTGACCGTCCGGGTGTATGACTTCCGCCAGCCCGACACCATCGGGATGCCGACCGCATTCTGCGTGATGGACGGGTTCACACGCAACACCTATCCCGACCGTTTCGCGGAGATGAAACGGCAGAGCCATGATCGGATGCTCGACGCGCGCCTGAACGCCGATGACATCTCCCGCACGCAACCGCCCGCCATCGAGGACCTCCTGCGAGAACGCGAACGCGGGATGAACCGCTTCAACATCCTCAACATCGTTCCGCCGCCCTCGAACCCGAACACGCTGTGGGTCTGCTACTCCAGCCCGAAGGAAACCGAGACTCCGGAATTCTACGAAGCCTTCAAGGCGCGGTTGACCCCGTATGTCCAAGAACTGCGCAAACACGACCTGATGAAGTACGCCTACATCTACGGCTTCGACGAACGCGAGAAGGAATACTACAAAGGGATTGACGAGTTCTGGAAGAAGATCCGCCGCGACTTCCCGGACCTTCCCGTGATGACGACCGCGATGATGTACCGGGACATGACGAAAGGGGTGCAGAACGACTACCTGAACACGACCGACTGGTTCTGCCCGCTGACCCCCGTTTACAAGCCGGAGCTGAACGAAAAGCTACGCAAGGAGGGCAAGCAGGTCTGGTGGTACGTCTGCTGCGGCCCCACCACCCCTTACGCGAATTTCGCCTCCTACGAATACCCGTTGATCGAGGGACGTCTGCTGGGCTGGATGACCCACCTCTACCGCTCCGACGGTCTGCTCTACTGGCATGTCAACTGGTGGCCGAAGCAACAGCTCGACGAGAACGACTGTTACTTCCCGCAATGGAAGACCGGCAACGGTCTCCACATGCCGGGTGACGGCATCCTGCTCTATCCCGGCAAGAAGGGCGTCCTTTCCTCCATCCGCATCGCGCAAGTGCGCGACGGCGTGGAAGACTACGAGTGGCTGCAACAGGCGGCAGCCCGCGGCGCGGAAAAGGCGGATGCAGTCAGCCGCACGATCATCCAGAGCATGACGAAGTTCACGCGTTCTCCCGCCGAACTCCGTCATGCGCGGCGGCAGCTCGCCGACCTCATCCTCTCACGCTGACGCGAGGCGTCGCCATCCGCGTCTCCGCAAGAGGCGAAATCCTATTGCCTGCTCCCTTCGTCGCTGCTTCACACGCGGACGGTGTCAACCGCCCCGATTGCCTCCCAACCGATGACGCGGCGCATGGTGGCGGCCAGGGGGTAGGCGCGGTTCCAGGGACGGTCGAAGACGAGGATTTGGCACGCCGTTCGCTCCTTGAGAAGGTCGAGCGCCAAGGGGGAATCGTCGATAAACAGGTCGAAGTGTGTCCGGTCGAAGGCCTCGCGTGTCAGCAGACGTGGATCGGAATCGTTAGCTGCCGTCCAGCGACCATACTTATCGAGGCAGAAGAATGGAATTTCGGGGAAACCGTGCTGCCGCAGCCATCCCTGCGAGACATCCGCCGTCTGCAGGGGACGTCCGGTCACGATGATGACCTCGTGACCCTGCGCCATCAACCGGGCGACACCCTCGCGCGCACCGGGGGTTTCCGGGAGTCCTTCCAGCACCCCTTTCCAATGGGCGCCGCGCATCAGCCGCAGATACTGTTCGTCGGTCAAGTGGAACGACTGCTTGAGATCGAAGGCAGAGATTTCCTCATACGGTACGTGGACGTCGAAGAACTCCGCCGCCAGCCGCGACAGTTCCCGCGCCGTCTCCGTCAACACGTCATCCATATCCACATAAATCTTCATGGGCGGAAAGGATAGCAGATTTTCCGACAGGAAACCATACCAAAACGAAACGAAGCTCGCATTCCGGTAGATGCGAGCCTCGCCTTGTCTATCAATCAGATGGATGTCAACCAACCGTTACTGGACATTCTGCCAGTACCCTTCCACCCAGGTGCGGCGGACGGGGCGTCCGTAGGCATCTTGCTGAACCTGCCAGTGACCTTCCACCCAGACGCGCTGCTGCGCGGGGGTTGTCGTGGTGGTTGTTGTGGTCACCGTGGTCTGCTGCTGGACGGGAGCGGGTTCCGCGACCGGCATCGGCTGCTGCACCACAACCTGCGGCTGTTGCTGGACAACCACCGGGGCCGGCTGCTGCACCACGACGGGCGCGGGCTGCTGCTGGACGACCACCGGGGCCGGCTGCTGCACCACGACAGGCGCGGGGGCATAGTAACGCGGACCGCCAATGATCGCATCCACGGTTCCGGCAACGATCCCGGCGCCGATCACACCAGCCGCGAATCCGAGACCGCCGTCATACCAACGGTGGTGATGCCAGTGCGGGCCAGGACCCCATCCGTAGTGCGGTCCGTGGTGGAAACCATGCGGACGCGCCATCGCGGGGGCGCACACCATCGTCGTAGCCAAAACCATCGTCAACAAAGCCAAAATGCTCTTCTTCATACCTTCACCTCTTTCTTTCTCATCCGCCCTTGGGGGGCGTCAACAAAACCATATTCGCAAACGGAGAGCGGGTTTCCAAATTTTTTTGATTTTATTTTTTGCAAAGAACGGGGGGCATTCCCCCCCCGAACCCCCGAAGCGAGCCAACGCCCAATCTCGTAGCGAGGGGGCCACTGCGCCCCCTCGCCGTCCCCGCGCCGCCCCCTCGCCGGCCCACACAGCATCACGGGCTGGGTAAAGAGGATTTCGCCGGAGTCATCGGTGGCGTAGGCCTTGGCGCGGAGGTAACCGTGTTTCGCCGCGTCTTCGCCGACGGCAAACGCGAGTTCCGTACCGGTCGCCTCCTGAACCACCCCCTGCTTGGATATCACCTGGAAGCGGGCGGGCTTGTCGGTCCGGATCCGTAGCTTGCCCGAATCGAAGGAGATGTGCGTGAAGCGCAGGATACCGCGTCCCTTGATCGCGCCGTACCAGTTACCCTGCCGGTACGCCTTGAGGCACTCGTGTACCGTCCGTTCCGGAACGAGCAGGACGTTGACGCCCTCCGTCCGCGCCCAGTCGGGAACGAAGAACCCGAAGCACTGCCTCCCTTTGGAGAGCGCGAAGTCCCAGTAGTCCTCGGTGAACTGCGTGGACCACGGGTAGTTCTTGCTGGGCGTGCAGCTTTGGTTGAAGACCTCGCAACCCAGTACGCGCGGATCGTGATCCAGTACCTCCACGACGAATTCCTTGCTGAGACGACTCCACGAGGGATGGTTGATCGTCACGCCGCCGCCGTCGGGGAAGATCAGCCCGCGAATCATCCGGTCGATCGCGACGCGCCACGGTTCCCCGCTTCCGAAGTGGTAACCGTGCGACTTCGTGCGGAAGCGGTTCCGCGCGTCGAAGGTGCCCGAACGGAAGGCGGAACCGGGAGCGCACATGTGGAACGAACCGAAAGGCGAGATAAAGCCGTGATGTTCCGCGTTCGGCGCCTCCAGGATGTTGTCCGGCACTCCTTTGAAAACCAGTCCGCCCTCCTTGAACGGATAGTATTTCTTGTATCCCTCCTCAATCTCGTTCGCCCACGGCTTGACGATCTCGTTCCAGTCGAACGGGCCGTTCATGCGCTTGCCGTTGACCATGACGGGAAAATCGTGGTGAATCTGGTAGTAGTTCTGCGTCATCGTCTTCAGCGGCCACCACGGGGCGGACGGGTAGTAGTTGGAGACGGTAAGGAAATCCAGCCCGCGCGCCAGATAGGCGTCCAGAAAATTCTGACTGGGACAGTGTCCGTGCGAGGTCGTGTGGATTTGGTGCAGCGACGACCAGTCCAGTCCCGTGTAGGGACGAGGATTGCGCGGCGGCGTCTTCTCGTTTTCCGCGCCAACCACAGGCAGCGTCCATCCCATGCCGCCGATCATGGCGGCGCCTCCCGCCAGTTTCAAGAACTCTTTCCTTTTCATCTCTTCTCTCCTTTCAATTTCGCAAGGCTGTCCGCCAGTCCCCCGGAACGATTGCGGAGCAACCAAGATTGTTCCAGCGCACGGGCGACCGGTTCCTTCTGCCGTAGCCACTCCTCCTCCGTGCGAATCGAACCGTCACCTTTCCGCCAGACCGCTTCGCCGAACGCGGCGAGCAGGGCGAAGTCGGCACGGTCTTCGACCGACAGACCTGCCGCCGCTTCCGCCAACGGAATGCGCCGCATTTCCGTCTCCGCCTCGCGTAGGGTCGCGGCGGTGACGCCGTTCGGGAACGGCGCGTCGTGTACACTGTTCAGCAACTGGAAGAACGCGGTGCAGTTGCCCAGTTTCGCGCCGCTTTTGAGGTACAGATCGCCCACGCGCAACAGCGCGTCGGCGGCGACGGCGTTCAGTGCGAATGCGCCGGTTGCGGCGGCGAGATCGACGTTCTCGTTCGTCGCCGCGCACCACGAAACCAGGCCGCCATAGACGAAGGCGGGAATGCTCACCGCGAGCGGTTGCCAGTGTCCCGCGTCGCCCCAGTCCGTCAGGAGGAACCCGACGGCACCGTGTTCGCTTCCGGCGCGCGACGCGGCGCGGATGTTCGCGACCATGTTGGAGGTGCGCCCGAAGAGCGAGCGCCACGAAGAGGTGCCGGGACAGACATAGAAGGGAATGCCCGCCTCGCGCAGGATTCGGCAGTGCGCATCGAACGGATGGTTGTCCTCGTATCCCCATTCCAGCGCGATGTCCTCGTGCGACAGTTCCGCCGCCAGTTCCGGATGGTGCAGGAACATATCGTCCCAGAAGAGCATGGTGTGTCCCCGGTCGGCGACCAGCTGGTGGACGGCGTTCAGGAAATCGAGATAGACGCGTCCCTGTCGTGCGGGCGGATCGTCCGCGCCTTGGACGCTACGGCTCTGCGGGCAGAGGTCGAAGACCTCGTCGCACCCGACATTGAAGAGGCGCGAGGAGAAGCAGGGCAGGAGCTGGTCGTAGAGATTCGCGAGGAACGGTAGCGTGCGGGGATCCGTCGGACAGAGCGCGGAGGGGTAGTCACGCGTACCACCCCACGGCAGCGGGGCGCCACCCTGCGGCAACTCGGCGAGACCTTTGTATTCCTCGTGCGCGAGCCAGCGCTCCAAATGACCGAAGGAGTTCTGGTTCGGGACCAGCTCGATACACCGGTCGTGGCAGTAGGCGTCGAGTGTGCGAATCTCGTCCGGCGTCATCGGGGAGGCGTTCCGCCAGACCGTTTCATGTCCCCGGTAGGCGAAGGTATGCTCCATGTAGAGCTGGAGCTGGTTGTAACGGAGCGCGGAGAACAGATCGACCAGGCGGAAAAGCGTCTGCATGGTCGGCACCTTGTCGCGGCTGATGTCCAGCATCACGCCACGCACCGGGAAATCGGGAGCGTCCTCGATGGTGAGGGCGGGCAATACAAGCGACGGGGGAGTTCCCACAAGCGACGGGGGAGTTCCCCCGTTCCCCCCGACGGCGGCGAGCAGCCGACGCAGCGTCTGCGCCGCGTAGAGCGCGCCCTCGCGGTCGCGTGCGGTCACTTCGATTCCGTCCGGTGTCACGCGAAGCGTGTACGCGCCCCGATCTCGCAGACGGGAGTCCGTAGCTCCCACCGAAAAACGAATCACCGCATCGTTAGAACCTGCCACCTCCACCTTGTCTCGTACGCGGTGGGGCACCGCCCCCACCGCCCCCGCCGCCACCCATTCATCCACGGAAGCCCGGGGCAGAACGAACACCCCGTCACCCGGTTCGTACCGCCGGGGAACAGGATAAATCGCTGGCAGTTTTTCACCCATCCGCTTCTCCGTCACATAAATGTTGGTTCTGGAATCCGAATTTTGAGAGGGTGCATCTTTTCTGAGGTGGGGTACCCGCCGAAGACCGCGATCTCTGAATAGATCACTTGGGGGAAGAAGTATCGCTCCCGAGAATTTTTCAGTTTGGCGAGTTCCGGATTGGGTTTTCCCTCGTACCGGCCGTTGGCATAGACACGGACATAACGGGCAACAATGCCGCCCGCCGCAATGGGCCGCCCTTCGTTCGTCTCGATGTACTCCTTGTCCCTGCCTTTCCCCAACCCGGCGGAATTGTCATGGTCGTTGTTGAAAACCGTGTGGACGTCTTGTTGGAAAGTGGGGTCATTGGACAACTGGACGACCATGTCTCGCGTGATGTTTGGCGGCACCTGATACCGCCACACGCAGATGCCATAGACCGGTTGTGAACACCCCAAATCAATCTGCACCCATGTCACCCCGCCGGTCAGGACAAGACGCCCGTCATACATGGTCGGTTCATGCCAGCAATCGTCGGGCAACTCTCCGTCTCCGTCGGTTACAAACGCCAGCTCGTTTTTCGGGATTCCGTCCACCGAAGCCGTCACGACACACCCAGAGGAAATCAAGTGATCCGCGCCCTCCGGAACGAGGATCGGATTGCGCGGTCTCCCGCCTCGCAGCGGTTCTAGATTCGGCGAGCGTAAATCCATCGGGTAGGCGCCCAACGGCAGGGGGAAGAGAAGCCCGCCTGCCGCCGCGCACCAAAAGATAAAACCGACTAGAATCCGCCTCGCATTCATTTCTTCTCGGTCACGGCATCAATGCCGATATCGATGTAGGCGCCCCCGACCTTGTTGATGACCTCAACGGCAAGGACGTTCTTGCCCTGCTTGATCGCTTTGCGGAAGGCATCCATGTTGACATCGCGGTTCTCGTACCTCGTGCTATAATTCGGGAAAGAATCAATCAGCTGACCGTTGAGGTAGATTTTCGGTTCCTCGTCATAGAAGATCTTCCAGCTGACCTCGGGCGGAATCTCGCCGCTGAAGTCAAAGGTGCGTCGAATCCAGATCGAGTTGGTATCCCAGGCGGTACGGACCACGGAGGCCTTCTGGTCCTTTTTGATGTTCTCGTTGCCGAAACCGGCGGGACCGCTCTTCCAGGCGGAGTCGTCAAACGACGGCTGCGCCCAGTTGGCCGCGGGTTTCTCGGTGGTGTACTTCCACGTCTGCGGCGTCTTCTCTGACGTCGGCAGGATCACCTTGTAATCCGGAATGAAGGTGTGTTCGGCGGCACGGTAAACCTGTTCGTGCGCGGCGCGGAGCTTCTGGGTGTCGTACTTGGCAACCTTTCGGTCGTAAGTGAGCAAACCGTTTCGCTCGTTCTCCACGTCGGTCGTCTGGGTGTAGATCGAGCCGCCCAGTCCGTAACGCGCCAATTTCGCGAGGCGCTTCATCAACTGCTCGTAGCGTTTCCACGAGGCCTCGACGGTCTTGTCGCTGACATAGCCCCAGCCTTTCTGCGACCAGGCGTGATCTTCGACAATGTAGCCGATACCCCCGAACTCGCCGAGTACGGAGATACGGTCCTCCATCAGCGGGAACATCCCCGGACCGGGGTATCTGTGCATGTCGCGCGTGTCACCCACGCCGTAGTCCGTCCAGCCCGACGGTCCGTTGACGAGGCGCGTCGGATCATACTGCTTGACCCATGTCTGCGTCTGGTTGGACTTGCTCTTGCCGGGTTGCCCCCAGCCCTCGTTGTACGGTACCCACATCACGATGGAAGGGAAGGTCTGCAACAGGTCGAGCATCTGCTTCAGCTCGTCGCGGTAGAGCGCATAACGGTTCTCCGCGTCACCCCCGCCCGACGGCATATCCTGCCAGAGCATGATGCCGAGCTTATCGCAGAGGTAGTAGTAGCGCAACGGCTCGATCTTGATGTGCTTGCGCATGCAGTTGAAGCCGACTTCCTTGAGGTAGTTGATGTCGTATGCCATCGCCTCGTCCGAGGGCGGCGTCAACAGGCCGTCCGGCCACCACCCCTGGTCGAGCGTCCCCTGCAGGAAAATCTTCTTGTTGTTCAGGTAGAAACGCCACACGCCCTTCTCGTCGCGGCGGCGCTCGATCTTGCGCATCCCGAAGTACCCCTTCACCTCGTCGGTTCCGGCGGAAGAACGCATGGTGATCCGCAGATCATAGAGGTTCGGCGTTTCGGGTGACCACAGCTGGGCGTTCGGAACCGGCAGCGTCACCGCCTCGCCCCACGCCTTCACCACGCCGACGGAAATCTCCTTGCCGTCCTTCATCACCGCCACGTCCGCGGCCGCGCCCATCAGCTCGCCGCCGGGGATGACCTTCACCGCGACCGTTCCCTTGTCGATGTCGGTCACGACCGTATAGCCGCGCACGAATGCGGCGGGCACGGTTTCCAGCCACGCGGTCTGCCAAATGCCCGACATCCGCGTGTAACTGCAACCGCGCGGGTTCAGCACCTGCTTGCCGACCGACTGGAACCCCGTGTTCGACGGATCCCACACGGAGAGAACCAGTTCATTCTCGCCCGCCTTCACGAAGTCTGTGATATCGACGGAGAACGGCAGGTTCCCGCTCTCGTGCGGCACGTCGGTCGCCTCCACGCCGTTGATGAAAACCTGCGTCCGGAAATCGACGCCGCCAAAATTCAGGATCAGCCGTGTACCCGGCTTCACCGAAGCGGAGAAGGTGCGACGGTACCACAGCTGTTCGGTCGGCTCCAGCAGACGCCCCACGCCGGAGAGCGCGGACTCCAGCGCGAACGGCACCAGGATCTCGCCCTGCCACTCCGTCGGGCGTTCGTCCGCCTTCTTCGTCACCGCATACTGCCACAACCCGTTCAGGTTCTCCCACTGCGCACGAACCAGATTCGGGCGCGGATATTCACGCCAGGCATTCTCCACCGTGATCTTCTCGCCCCACTGGGTCATCAACGGCGCCTGCGCCGGTTGGTACGCCTGCGCGGAAACCATCGCCCCGATAAAACCTGCCACCATCAAGTATTTCATACGTTTCTCCCGTTTGGAATCAGGCGACCTTCCGCCGCCCAACACCCCTAGTATAACAAAACGCGAAAAAGAAGGAAAGGGAAAGAAAAGGGGCGGGGATGGGCGGCTAACGCCGCCAGCTGAGAGGCGGGGAAGCTGAAAGGTGAAGAAGATAGGGATGCGCGTCGCGTGTCACCGTACATTTCCTCACGCAGAAAAGGGGAGGCGCGCCAGGAGAAAGTGAAACGGTTAAATGGTTAAATCGCCGCTAACGCGGCTTTCAATCAGCCTGATCCGCCCCGCTTTTCGGTGCCTCGTCCATTTCACCATTTCAAAGCGAAGCGATTTAATTTTTCCCTCGCGGGGTCGCGCTTGCCCTTCCTCCGTAGCCGTGCGTAGGATGGATCGCGACCGTAATGCGACAGTCTCGCGAAGCGACAAGAGTGTCGCTTCCCCGAATGCCACCGCATCTCAGCTTACCCGGCTTATCCGGCTTAACACGCTTACCCCGCTTACTCCGCCTACCCCGCTACTGCTGTCTTCCCGTCGCGCTCTGCACGAGACGGGTGAGGACGGCGAGTTTTTCCTCGACGGTTTTGCCGGTCAGACGGGGAAGGTGGTTGTGGAACTGTAGCGGTGTCTGGGGGCGGGAGCGGGGATATAGGCAGACGGTCCCGTTTTCGCAGACAATCCTTGCGATTCCCTTTTGCGCGGCGAGGATCCGCAGTTCCGTCAGTTTGAAGAGACGCGAGATTGCGGACGGAGGCTTGCCGTAGCGGTCTGCGATTTCAGTTTTCAGCGCCTTGACATCCTTCTCCGTGGAAAGTTCCGCCAACCGCCGGTGGAAGGTCATCCGCGCACCTTCGTCTTCGATGTAACCATACGGTACACAGGCGGAATTTCTCAGATCGACCGCCCCCGGCGAGTATTCCAGGAAATCCAGTTTCACATCGACATCCACCAGCAGAGGCGGCTTCTCTCCCTTCAGCCGGGCGATCGTCCGGTTCAGCAGCTGGCAGTAGAGTCCAAACCCGACGGCGGCAATCTGCCCGCTCTGTTCCCGTCCGAGGAGGTTGCCCGCACCGCGAATCTCCAAGTCGCGCAACGCGAGATTGAACCCCGCCCCGAGTCCGCTGTTGCGTTTCACCGCCTGGATTCGGTTGCGCGCGTCCTCCATCAACATCCCGTTCTCCGGCAACAGAAGCCAGGCAAATCCCTTCTGCGAGGAACGTCCCACGCGACCGCGCAACTGGTAGAGATCGGCGATGCCGAAACGGTCGGCGCGATCTACGATGATCGTGTTCGCACGGGGAATGTCCAACCCGTTCTCGACAATTGTCGTGCTGAGCAGGACGTCCACCTCTCCCGCCTGAAACGCCTGCATCACCTGCATCAGTTCACCCGACGGCATCTGCCCATGCCCCACCGCGATCCTCGCTTCGGGAAGAAGCCGCCGCAACCGCGTCGCCATCAGATCAATTGTCCGGACGCGGTTGTACAGGAAGTACACCTGTCCGCCCCGGTCCAGTTCCTGACGGATCGCCTCCTGCACCACGGTGTCGGAGTCACGCGCCACCTTGGTTTCCACCGCAACCCGTTCGCGCGGCGGCGTCTGCAGGAGGCTCATGTCACGCGCCCCCGTCATGCTCATGTACAGCGTTCTGGGAATCGGCGTGGCGGAAAGCGTCAGCACATCCACCACCTGCCGCGCCAGCTTGAGCTTCTCCTTATGCGCCACGCCGAACCGCTGTTCCTCGTCGATGATCAACAGACCGAGCTTTTGGAACTGTACCCGTTCAGAGAGGAGCGCGTGGGTTCCGATGAGAATGTCGATCTTCCCGCTTTGCAAATCCGCGCAGATCTTGTCTTTCTTCGCCTGACTGTGGAAACGGTCCAGAACGCGGATGTTCACCGGGTACTGCGCCATCCGATCGCAAAAGGTTTCGTAGTGCTGTTCCGCCAGTACTGTCGTCGGAACCAGTACGGAGACCTGGTACCCGTTCATCACCGCCAAAAACGCGGCGCGCATCGCGACCTCCGTCTTCCCGTATCCCGCATCGCCGCAGATCAACCGGTCCATCGGGCGAGGCATCGACATATCCTTTTTGATCGCCGCAATCGCCTTCTGCTGATCGATCGTCTCCTGATACGGGAAGGCCGCCTCGAACTCCTGCATCCACATCGGGTTGGGATTGAACGCGACACCTTGGATCACGGCGCGTTTCGCCTGTGTCTCCAACAACGTTCCCGCCAAATCCTGCACGGCGCGCAATGCGTTCGCCTTGTCCTTCGACCAACGAGAACCCTGCAACTTGTGCAGCCGTACACGATGCCCCGCGATGCCGATGTACTTGCTCAGCAGATGCGCCTGGGATACGGGGACATGGATTTTTCCGCCCTCGGCGTACTCGATGGTGAACACCTCCATGCGTGTGCGGTGCCCATGTTCCCCAGTGGTCTCAATCTCCGTCGATCCGAGAAAACGCCCGATTCCGTACTCGACATGGACGACGTAATCGCCGGGTTGCAGGTCCGACGCGGATTCCACCCGGATACCTTGCCGCGCCGATCGGCTGGTGACGCGGGGCGCGAGCTTCTTCCTCACGGCGTAGAGATCGGGCTGCGCGGCTACCATCATACCCGGCAGACAGAATCCGCCGGAGATCGCAAGCCGTTGCACATGAACCGTGTTTGCCTTCTGTCCCGGCGCGGATGGCGTTTCGGGCAACAGACGCATCAGTTCGCGGTTGACCATCTCCGCCGTTCCCGCCGTATCGGAAAAGAGGAAAACCTCCTCCCCTGCGGCGGCTCTCTCGTTGAAACGGCGGAAAAGTTTTTCGCGCGCGCCCGCCAGCAGTTCGGGGTGTTGTACGGCGTCTCCGCCCAATTCGCTGACACCCGCCAACGAGGTAATCGGCAACTCCCACGCGGCAACACGCGGCGGCGCGGGTTCACCCGCAAAACACTGGAGCGCGGGTTGGCGGCGGCAAATCTCGCTTTGCAGTTTTTCCCACGCGGTCTGTCCCGCATTCGATAATCCGTTCTCTGCGCCGTCCCTGTTCTCCGTCGTGTCCGGCAACGCGACGAGACCGACATTGGTGCGAATCAGATCGTGGTCGAGCCAGAGGATTTCCGCGCCCTTCGGCAACAGGTCTGCAAGGTGAATTTGCTTCCTTGTCCGCTTCTCCACACAGGGCGGCAGCCAGACGGAATCGCCCTTTCCGTCGGAACACTGCGTGAACGGATCGAAGGTCCGGAGCGATTCGAGTTCGACATCGAAGAACTCAGCCCGCCAGGGTTTCTCACCACCCGGTGGCCAGACGTCCAGAATCCCGCCGCGCACGGCGAACTGTCCCGGAGAATCCACATCCTCAACACGCACGTATCCGCCCGCCGACAACTTCTCCACGAGTTCGGAAAACTCGTAGGCGCCGCCTTTACGCAAGGTGACGGACGCCTTGTTCAGCGCGTCGGGATCAGGTACCCCCTGCAGGAGCGCGGGAAGGGAGGTGACGACCACCAGCGGCGGCGCGTCCTGTTCTCGTTGCGAGGTGAATCCTTGCATGGTGCGAATGACGCGCATCCGTGCGCCTTCCGCGTCGGGGTCATCGTCGAAGGGTTGCGGAAAAGGTGCCGCCTCGACGCCCGTCGAACGTCCCAACGCACACAGGTCGCTATAAACGCGATCCAGCTCTGTAGAACGGTCGGTCACGACAAGGCAGAACGCGCTCGGAGATTTCTGTGCGCAATACGCCGCGACCAATGCCGCGCTCACGCCGGGAAGGGCTGGAAGCGCCAGACACTGCTGGGGAACGGAGGGAAACGTCTCGTCCAAACGCCGAAAGAAACTCTCTGCAATCGTGCGCATAAGCGGAAGCTTTATCTTACCAAAGCGCCCCCCCCTTGACAATCACGCTGTTCAAGACGGCCGCGTGTAAATTCCTCTGCGGGTGGCAATTTGAAAACCACAGAATACACGGAATGCACGGAATGAGGTAGCTGGTAGCGGGGAGGTGTTGGTGAGTGGCTGGGTGCTTGCAAAGGGATTCAAGCGATAAAGGCGCGTACTATTCCCTATTGCCAGTCATCTGATTGGAATCTGTTTTGCCGATACCTGCCGTGTTACAAATGCCGACAATGCCGCAAACCAACGCTCCTTTCGGTACCGGGGGTTTGGGAGGTTTGGAGAACAACACCACCTATCTCCGAGACTCCCCGTAGCGAAAGTCATTTCCGCATGGTCGAAGGGGGCGCCGAGGACGGCGCCCCTCCCTTTCTCTGCGTCTCTGCGCGAGAATAAGTTGGCGGGTTCGCATGCCCAGCGGTGCGGACGCGATGAATCGCGTCCCTCCCGATCTCCGCGTCTCTGCGTGAGAATAAGTTGGCAGGTTCGCGTGTTCAGCTTTGCGGTCGCGATCCATCCTGCGCATGGCTACGGAGGACGGGCAAGCGCGACCCCACGGGGGAAAGTTCAATCGCTTCACTTTGAAATGGTGAAATGGACGGGGCACCGAAAAGCGGGGCGAATCAGGCTGATTGAAAGCCGCGTTAGCGGCGATTTAACCATTGAATCTTTTCACTGGCGCGACCCTCCTTTTCTCTGCGTGAGGCAAAAGACTATGCCCCGCGAAGCGACAGGAGTGTCGCCTCCCCGATGCTCGGAACTTCTAGGCAAGATAACGAACGCCCAACCAGCAAACACCTACCAACCACCCAACCACCAAACTACCGAACTACCTAACCACCAAACTACCACCTAACCAAAAAACCTGACGGCGTCAGCCGCCCCCGCCGCCTACCGAAGCATGAGGATGATGCCGTCGCTTGTCCACTTCCAGGTGAGGCGAACCTTCGCGGGAGAGGTGCCTGTCGCATAGGTGTAGGTGTCGCCGGAACCGGCGACAGGAGCGCTCCATGTCCCGGTCGTGTCATCCCATGACTGAACGGTGTAGCCCGCCACGGTGTGCGAGCCGCCTCCTTCGCCTGGCGCGGACGCCGCCGTGAAGGTGTAGGAACCTTCCACGAGGTAGTGTCCCGGTTCCTCCGCCGTCGTGTCGTATTTGCCCTGCGCCACCTCCACATTCCAGGCCGCGACATGACCGAAGAAGCGCGCCTCATCGACCTCGCGGTTGCGCGTGAGCTCCTCGTCCGTCAAAACCCGCTTATAGACGCGCACCGCGTGGATCGTTCCGTTCATCCGGCGCGCGTTCGCATAACCCATGTCAGAGGCGTCTTTGAAGATGCCGCCCACATAGAACGGCTCGTTGTTGAACAACGTCGCCGTGTTGCCGTTCCAGGTTCCACCCCACGTGTCCCTGTCCGGAACCGTGTACTGGAAAGCGACATACTTTCCCTTGTGCCAGACGGCCGTGATATATCTCCCTTCCCAGACTCCTCCGGAAGGCAACACATCCGTACGCGTCTTGTTGAGTACCTTGAAGTAGGCGTACTGCCCCGCCTTGACAGTGTAGATATTGCAGAAGTCGTTGGACGAACCGAAGAACGACGGGTTGGCCGCCGTGCCGGAGGAGAAATCTCCGACCGTTTGGATCGTAAAGCTCGTGCCGAAAATTGGATTCGTGGCCAGTTTCCCGAAGACGCCGCCGTGAACGAAGCGGAAGCCGTTCGTCGTCCAGCCCTCTCCTGCGGAGTCGTTGATCGAGTAGTCGAAAGAGGCATTGAGGTTCGTGCCCGCCGTGCCGAGATTCACCCATATCTCCGACATATCGTCATGCTCCACCTCCGCACCGGCATTGCGGATGCCGTCGAGATGCAGGTAGAGGTCTTTCTGCACATAGTCGTCCACATCGTAGTCCTCGCGGATGCGCGTCAGGCGACTCTTCACGCGCCACTGCCAAGTGAGGCGTTTCGAGGCGGCAGCTACATCCGCCGTGTAGGAACCGGACTCGAAGGAGACGGGGGTGCCCCACGCGCCTTCGGCCGCGTCCCACGTTTCGAGCGTGTAGCCAGCCAGCTCGTACGGGATGCCGTCCAGCATCGCCGTTTCGGGGGCGGTGAAGGCGTAGCCGGAGACCGGACGGTACGCACCGGCCGGCAGGTCTCCCGCCAGTCCCTCAATGGTGGAGGCGACGACCAGTTCGCCTTGCGCCAACCCGGCACGTCCGAAGAAACGCACCTCGTCGGCGGCGCGGTTCTGCGCCAGTTCCGCGTTCGTCAGCGCACGGTTGTAGATGCGCACCGCTTTGATTGTTCCCAGCAGATAACGGCTGTTGTAACCGACTCCGCCACCGTTACCGCCGCCGACGGTGATTGTGCGCGTACCGGCGGCGCTGCTGAATTCCTTCGTCGTCTCCGGTGTCACCGTGTCGAAGACGCTGGCGTTGACGCCGTCGCTCCATGCCGTCGCGTACTTGCCTTTCCAGTAGTAGATGTAGATGCCGATGTTGACATTATTCACCTTGCAGTTTACGGCATACGAGTTGCTGTTGTTATTGTTCATGTAGATGGGAAGCGGATCTCCGCTCCCGTTCGTGGTGCCGAGAAGCGCGGGCCAAATCATTTCCGTGCGGCAATTGGCGATGGGGTCCACATCGCTTGCGATCTGGATGGTAAAGGCGGCGCCCAGTGTTCGGGGGTTGTTCATCAGCGCATAGCTTTTGCCGCCGAAGAAATAGCCGTCCTCCTTCCAGTCGCTACCGTCCGCCGCATTGTGGACAAAGGATGCGAAATCGCCCTGCACGAGATCCTGCCAGTATGTCGCCTGCGCGTTGTGGAAGGGTTGGACTCCCGTGTTTCGGATGCCGTCGAGATGAAGGATGAGGCCGTCTGTCACATAGTCGCTGAACGCGAGTCCGTAACCGGGACCGGCCGTGTGCGTCCACTGCCACGTGAGGCGGACGAGCGACGTGTCATCGGCAACGGTGCAGGAGCTGGATGCGTCGTTGGTCACGGGGGAAGACCAGATACCGGTTGACGCATCCCATGTCTCCAGCGTGTAGCCGGCGCAGGCGTAGGTGTCTTCGCCCTGCGTCACGGTCGCAGACGCGGTGAAGGTGTGGCCTGTCGTCGGCACGATGTAGCTGCCGGAGGGTTCGATTCCCTCCACGCCGCGCACCGATGAGGCGACGACAACGTTCGTCTGCGGCAGGGCTGCTTTAAAAAAGCGGATCTCGTCGATCACGCGGTTCGTCGCCATTTCCTCGTCCGTCAGTACGCGGTCATACACGCGTACCGCCTTGACCGTTCCGGTCAGATACCGATCTTTGCGGAGATTCACCGTGCTTCCCGCGCTGCCAAGACGTATCGTCGCGTTGCCGATGTTACCTTGGCTCGTCTCTTTATTGACGGCTCCGGAGAGGCTTGTGGTCTGGAAGATGTAGTTTGTCGTGGTGTCGCGGATGGCCGTCACATAACGGCCATTCCACGTTCCGCCCGCCATCCAGACGTTGCCGCCGCAGGCGTTTTTGAACGTGAGGCTTTTAGGGCTATAGAGATTGCAGGTGTCGTTGTCGTTGCAACCGAAGAGCGACGGCCAGTTCACGCCATCCTTCTGTCCTGTCGGATTCACGTCGCTAACCACTTGCACAGTGACGATGTTCGTCAGCCCGGTCAGCTTCGTGAGGAACTGGGCACAACTCGAACCGCCGAAGTAGTACCCGTCATCGAACCAGCAACTTCCGTCCGGGGCGTCATGGACGAAAGAACCGACCTTCCCTGCAACGAGATCGACCCAGCTCGTCGAGCTGTAGTCGTGCGGCAGCGTCGCGCCCGCATTGCGGATTCCATCGACCTGGAAGACCAGCCCGTTCGTCACATAGCCGTCGAAAAGCGTGTCGAGGCCAACTCCGGCAACGCCTCCCGCCTCCGCCCACAACCACGTGATGCGCACCTTCTCCGCATCCGTGACCGTGCAGGACAAGGCACTCTTGCGCCCCTGCGCTGTCCACGCGTCCGCCGTCGCGTCCCATGTCTCCAGCGTATAGCCCACGCAGGCATAGACCTTTCCGTCCGCAGCCGTTACCTTGCCCGGAGCCGAGAAGGTGTATCCGTCCTCATCCACGGCATATACCCCCCCCCGGTTCGTTCGCCTCAATCCCCGGAATCGAGGTGGCGATGACGGCATTGGTGACGGGAATTCCCGTAAAGAAGCGCGCCTCGTCAATCGCGCGGTTCGCCGTCAGCTCCGCGGTGGTGAGGATTTTGTTGTAGATGCGGATGGCCTTGACCGTGCCGTTCAGGTAACGCTCCGCGAGATGATTGTCATCCCCCGCCTTATAGACGCCACCGATGTAGTAGGTCCGGCTTCCGATGGTTGCCGTGTTGCTTCCTTCCGTCACCGTGCCGGAAGCGGAGTGAAAGACCACCTGGTTCGCCTTGTAGTAAAGCGCCGTCACGTAACGGCCTGTCCAGCCGCCCGCTTCCTTTCTACCTCCATTGGCTGTCTTGAAGTTGATCGAGGTCCCGGTGCTGTAGGTGTAGAAGTTGGCCTTGTCGTCCGTTGCGCCGAAAAGGGATGGGTACTTGGAACCCTGCGCGCTGGGGGTCACGTCGCAGACGATCTGAATGGTGAAAGCACTGCCGAGATCGATATTGTTCACCAGCTTGCCGTATTCTCCACCGCCCACCGTATAACCGTCCGCGGCCCACTGGCTCGTGATATTGGCGCCTGTCGTGTTTCCGAACACGGCGGCGTTGGCGGATGAGCAGAGATCGACCCACGTGGTAGTCGTGCTGTCGTGAGCCTTCGTCAAACCCACGTTGCGAATGCCGTCGAGGTGCAGCTGCAGATTGTTCTGCGCCGCGTAGTTGCCCGGCTCATAGAGCAGTCCCGCCTCCGAATACGCCGCGAACAACAGACACGACGCGACGACCCAAACAACCCGATTCCCGTTTGCCCATTTCTCTCTCATCCCGACTCTCCTTTCTGGTACGTCCGATACACACCGTCCGAAAACACACCAATAACAAATTGCTCAACCATTTTACACAATCTCCATGACATTATGCAATCCCAGAATTGGCGTGCCGATAGGTTGGGGCGCATCTGCGTTTTTCACCGTGATCCAGGTAGATGCCTGCGATACCGAACGCGGAGATTCAACCTCACGCAAAGTCCGCCACGTTCGCTAAGGAAGGAATCATCCTAGATTCCTCGTTTGGATTCTCACGCAGAGCCGCAGAGGGCGCAGAGCAGGCTAGAAAGGCCCGAAACAGCGGAATTTTAAATGAAAACGGTATGGTCGGACTGCAAGGATGGGGACGATCCTTCACCCGACAGGTGAATCGAACATCGTTCGGGAAACTGTCGTAACCCCGCAAAATCCCCGCGTCTCCGCGCCTCTGCGAGAGATAAAAAACCTTGTTCGGGAAAGGCAACAGAGGAATCTTTGATCAATTCATGGGCGCATCTGCGTTTTTCACCGTGATCCAGGTAGATGCCTGCGATACCGAACGCGGAGATTCAACCTCACGCAA